>JBCFBH010000083.1:0-6433 GCA_038562595.1 Anaerolineaceae bacterium | reverse complement strand
TGCCGGTGCCTTCGGCTTTGTCCACCAGGTACTGAGCCTGAGCGGCGCCAACGGAGACGGAGTCGAAGGTGACATAGTAATCCACAGCGTCGGTGTCGGTGATCAGGCGGTCATAGGAGACGACCTTCACGCCGGCGGCGCGGGCGGCTTCGGCGGACGCGGCGGCAGCAGCGCTGTCGTGCGGGCAGATGATCAGGACTTTGACGCCCTTAGAAATCAGGGTCTCAACGTTCTGCTTTTCCTTGGCGGAGTCACCCTGGCTGAACAGAATCTCCACGGTGTAGCCGGCTTCTTGGAGGGCATCCTTGAAGCGGGTTTCATCCTGGATCCAGCGGGGTTCGTCCTTGGTCGGCAAAACGATACCGACTGCCAGTTTATCGCCAGCGGCGGGCGCCTCGGTAGCTGCCTGCTGGGTTGCGCAGCCTGCAAGGGCGAGGCTGGCTGCGAGAATCATGCTCACAAATAACCAAACAAATCTTCTAGCTTTCATACTCATTCTCCTTAGTAAATTTGAAAAGGAATTGTTGCTAAACACGCGCTATAGTAGGTGTTATGTGACTTATACTCTTGCTCCCTTCTATGCTTACCAATTTATCTCAGATTATCCCCCAAAAACGGAGTTTGATGTATGGGGTTAAGCATATTCCAAGACTTCAGATTGTGCGCGGGCTCAACCTGGAGTGGTAACTGGAAATACTGTAGGTGGGTAAACGTGTTAAAAAAAGATTAACAACTGTTTATTAGATAACACAAAACTTATGAAACGTCAATCACTGCCTTTCCAAATCGATTGTGAACCTTTTTCCCTTGCTCAGAGTGGAAAGCCGGGCACTGCGGAGGTCTTTCGAATGGGTCAGCACGCCGCGGAATAGCATATCCGCTGCGCAAGCAAAAAAATTAACGCAACGCTAATATACGCAGCCAGGAAGGAAACGGAGCGGATGTTATAATCCAGGGAATTGAAATTAAAAGAATCGAGTCTCTTATGCCGAAAACAACTGTCTCCTGCCCACGCTGCCGCACACCCATCACCGCGGATATCACCCGCCTGTTTGATTTGAGCAGCGATCCCCAAGCCAAAGAAAAGCTCCTTTCGGGATCCGCCAATCAGATTAATTGCCCCGTATGCCAATTCCAGGGCGTATACCCCTCTCCGATTGTGTATCATGACGCGGACAAAGAACTGCTGCTGACTTACTTCCCGCCGGAAGCGAACCTGCCGGTGCCAGAGCAGGAAAAAATCATTGGACCCCTGATTAAGAAAGTGGTGGATACCCTGCCGCCTGAGAAGCGCAAGGGGTACTTGTTCCGTCCGCAGACGATGCTTACCCAGCAGCTCTTGTTCGAAACCATTCTGAAAGCGGATGGCATTACGCCGGAGATGATGAAAGCCCAGCAGGAAAAACTGACCTTGATCTCGCAATTTGCGGCTGCCGCGCCGGAAAAGCTGCCGGAATTGATCGCGCAGAACGACAGCAAGATTGATGAACAGGTCTTCATGCTGGTTTCACGCCTGGCGGAAGCTTCCGCTTCTGGCGGTGACCAGGAAGGCGTGCAAATCCTGGTTAATCTGCAGCGCGGGATGCTGGAGCATTCCAGCTACGGCAAGAGCCTGGCAGAACAAGCGCGGGAGTCGCAGGCTGCTGTCCAAAGCCTGCAGGAACTCAGCCAGAAGGGGCTGACGCGTGAATCGTTGCTTGCGCTGATGATTGACTCTGCTGATTCGGATACGCGCCTGACCACGCTGGTAACGATGGCGCGCGGCGGTCTGGATTACACATTCTTTGAGCAGCTAAGCGCACGAATTGACGCTTCTACGGGGGAAGAGCGGGAAAAGCTGAGCGCGCTGCGCGAAAAACTCCTGCAGCTCTCCGCGGCGGTGGATGCCGCGCTGAAGGCACAGATGGACCAGGCGCAAGCGCTGTTGGATGAAATACTCAAGTCCGATAATATTGAAGAGGCTACGGAAAAGGCGCTTCCGCGCATCGACCAGAACTTCGCGGATGCGGTCAATCATGCCGCCGAGCACGCCCAGGCTGATAACGACCAGCCCAAGCTGGAGAAACTGATGCGGGTCATCGCGGTGGTACAGGCTGCCAGTCAGTCCGGCGCGGCCCTGCAGATGATTGAGATTCTGCTTCAGGCGGAAGATGAAACTGCCCGCCGGCAAATATTTGAGAAAGCCGGAGATGCGATTGACGCCGAATTTCTGCAGATGTTGAACGAACTTATCGGGCAGATGGAACAGAATCATGAGCAGCCGGAAGCTTTGGCGCGCTTGAAAGATATCAGCCGGGAGGCGCTGCGCTTCTCAATGCAGCGCAACTTCTCCAAAGAAACTCCCGCTTAGTGCGGCTGGTTTTCCAGACGTAAACCGTGACCCCGAACCGTGACGATATAGTCATACTCGGGGTCAATTTGGTTAATCCGCTCGCGTAAGCGCCGGACGAGCGCGTCGAAAGCTTGTTCAGTCACCCAGGGAGTTTGCTCGCCCCACACAGCCCTGATTAATTCTTCGCGGCTGACAACCTCCCCGCTTTTGGTGACAAGGGTATTCAGAAGGCTGAATTGCTGCGCCGACAAAGGTGGGCTGATTTCCACGCCGCGTACCCACACCCGCCGGGCGGTTTCATCCAGCCGAAGGGTGAAGAGCTGCAAATACTCACCGGGCAGATCCGAGAGCGGCAGCGTGGCCTCGGAGGAGAGGAAAAGGAAGGATTGGGTAAACGCAATCCGGATTTCATCGCTTTCGCGCAGCTGCGTTGGGCTGGTGATCAGCTGACCGTTCAGGTAGGTGCCGTTTTTACTGCCCAGGTCTTCCAGGAAGACGGCGTTATCGCGCAGGGCAAGGCGGGCATGCTGACGGGAAACCTGCCGGTCGGGTACGACAACCTGGCAGCTTTCGTCCCTGCCGATGGTGAGCGTACTGCTGACAGCCCATTCCTGGCCGGCAAGCGGTCCTGATTGTGCAAGAAGAACGGCAAATTCCATTCGAAGCCCCGCAAACTTATGCGCTATAATTCAATATTATAACCCACGCGATTTTTCGTGGCCGCGCAAAATGCTCCCAGACGCCGAAAGTTGGGAACACGCGGATATTCTTGGAAAGGCAAGCACCCATGCCCATTCGTGCCGCCAAAGGCGACCTGCTGCATGACCGTTATCGCATTGACCGCATTATCGGTCAGGGCGGGTACGGCTGCATCTACCTGGCGGAAGATACCCGCTTGAGCGGACGTTTTTGCGCGGTTAAGCAGGTCAGCTACGATGCTTCGCTCCCGCCCAGGCTGCTGGAGGAGTCCCGCGAGCAATTCCTGAACGAAGCCACGGTGCTCGCCCGGCTGGACCATCCCAACCTGCCCAAGGTTTCAGATTACTTTTCCATTGGCGAAGACGATTACCTGGTGATGGATTACGTCCCCGGGGAAGACCTGCGCGCGCTGGTCTCCAGGGCGGCAGCCGAGAAGCGTTTTCTGGAGGAAGAAGATGTTTTGGATTGGGCCCGCCAAATTGGAGACGCGCTGGACTACCTGCACAACCAGCAGCCGCCGATTGTGCACCGGGATATCAAACCCTCCAACCTGAAGCTTACCCCCACCGGATTGGTTAAGTTGGTGGATTTTGGGTTGGTCAAGCTGCTGGCGCCGGGGGAAGTGACTATTACCATTATGCAGGGGCAGGGCACGGCCATTTACACGCCGCTGGAACAATACGGCGGAGACAGCCTGCATACGGATCGGCGGGCGGATATTTACGCTTTCGGGGGCACGCTCTACCACCTGCTTACCAATCAGGCGCCAGTGAACGTGCGCGATCGCTTTCTGGACCCCAAGAGCCTGCCCGCGCCGCGCTCGCTGAACCCTGCCATTTCGGCGAGGGTGGAAGAGGCTGTTTTGTGGGCGCTGCAGCTGCATCCGGATGACCGCCCCGCGGATGTGCGTGCCTTCCTCAAAGCATTGACGGGGGAAACAACCAATCACTTACGCGCGGGTTTGGCTGGCAACGGGGCTAAGCGCGCTGAGCGCATGAACGATGCGGATTGGCGTCTTGTGGCAATCTCTGCCGGACTGGGCTTTTTGAGCTTGCTGCTGACCCTGCTGCGCAACCTGTAAGCGCGGGGCTGACCTCGCTATACCACGATTGTTGCTTTTGCATCCATGTTGTGTTGAGCTTGCGAAGGATCTTCTTGCTGTTTCTGTCATCCTTAGCTTGCGAAGCGATACCCAAGCTGTATTTATCTCTCTACCTGATTTTGTCATCCTGGTGCCCTAAAGGGTACAAGTCGCAGCGAAGGATCTTACTTTCGGTACATCAGATTCTTCACTGCGTTCAGAATGACAAACCCCCGGTCATCACCAGCACATCGTTTCGATCTAATTACGTGCAAATCGGGAGATTGCCGCGGTCGCTGGCGCTCCCTCGCAACGACGAAACGGGCTGCCATCGGAAGCACAGCATGGCGCTCTCTGCGTGCAAAGCGGGAGATTGCCGCGGTCGCTGACGCTCCCTCGCAACGACGTTTCGGTACATCAGATTCTTCACTGCGTTCAGAATGACAAAGCCCCGGTCATCAACAGCACATCGTTTCGATCTAATTCCATGCAAATCGGGAGCTTGCCGCGGTCGCTGGCGCTCCCTTGATACGAAAGATTTGGGATTTCTACGAAACTATTTCGGGCGGACAGCCGTCTTTTTGGCGGTCCACCACATCAGCGCTGCCAGCCAACCAAACAGCATCCCGCTCAGCGCCACTTCGACCACAAACCAGGTGCCGCCTTCCCGCACCAGCCCCTCCAGCGAAGGCAAGCCAAGCGTGAGCAGCAGGTAGGCCGCGAATCCGCCAATCAGCGCGCAAACCCCCGCGCGCGCCCCCCATAAATTCGAACCCCACCAGAAGCGCCCGCTCGCGAAGGCCGCGCCAAAACCTAATGCCATCACCATGATGGTCAGCAGCCAGTCATCCATGCCCGGAAAGCCTCCCCTGCTTGCCGCATCGTCGGTCGTTGGCGTGGGGCTAAGTTCTGCAGTTGCCGTAGGCATCGGTGTGGGGGTGGGCTCCAGAGTGGGCGTGGACGTGGGCATAATTAACTGCGCCAGCCCGCCCTGCGTGTTCAGGATAAGAGTGCCGGATGTGGTCGCGGGTTCGCTGCTGGCGGTCACTTCAAAAATCCCGTCGCGTTCAATCCGATATTCCACCGAGGCAAAGCCGTCTTTGGTCACTGCCTGCGGCTGAGCGATGATGACCTGGTCCCCCGTCAGGCGGATGGTAAACTGCACCACCGTGCCGTCCGGCACAAGGTGCTGGTTGTGGTCGCGAATAACGCCTGCCTGAATCCTGACCGTTTCGCCTACCGCGAAAAGCGGCATTGGCGTGGCTTCTCCGGGCGTCGTCCCGGCAACCGGGGTGGGCATCTCGCGCGGGGTGACCAGCGTGATGGGGATGACCTGGTCCGGGTTCGGGGAAGTCTCAAAAATCAAGTCGTACCCGACGGCAGGCAGCGAAACGGGCAGCGCGCCGGAAGCCTGGATTTCCTGCATCAGCACCCGCGCTGCCACGTCCACGCTGGACTGGCTGCTGTTGTACAGCGCGAAATACGCCGAAAGCTTAGAAATCTCGGTCGCGTCCAGATAGTACGGCGCGTCATAGGCGAAAACGATGACCTTTTTGTCGCGGATCAGGTCCAGACGTTCCGATAGGATGCGCCGCAGCGCGTAGGATTCGGGTAGGGCTGGGTCCAGGTCCTGGATGTTGAAAATCACCCAGGTGGCGCGTTTAAGATTATCCGGAAGGTAAGGGTCGGAAAGCTCTGTTTTCAGGTCCAGAACCTCCGTAAGCTGGCTGAAGCTGTAGGAGCTGAGCCGGTTCTGCAGGAGTTGGTTGCTGCCGCCCTGCCCGTACAGTTTCAGGAGCGTGTTCTGGAACATGGGAGCGCCCAGCTCGTAGAGCGGCTGGCATGCGCTGCACTGCTTAATGCTGCGCTGGTCGCTGAAGATGACCATGTATTCGTAGGTGCCGGGCGGGCTGGGCAGCAGGCTGTTCAGGTAGTCCTGGCTGGGGGAGATGAGCGTGACAGCTTCGCGAGCGATGTTGAAGGCGAGTTGGGAGGAGCTGCCAATCTGCTCCAGGCTGGCGCGGTCCGGAATAACTGTTTTAAGCGTGAATTCTCCATACAAGTTCAGTTTCGTGTTCAGGATGCGCAGCACCGCCTGGTCCACGCGCTGGGCGAAAGCCGGGTCTTCTTCGTATTTGCCAGTGAAGTAATCCAGCGTTTGTTGGATTGTCTCATAAGGGTTGGCTTCGGTCGCGCTTTCGAAATCGTTCAGATACAGCAGGTCATTCCCGGCGATGAAAGCGGTGCCGGCAATGGTGTTCGCGTCAAAACTGTGTCCGGTCGGGTCAAAGAAGGAGCGCACGGCTTTGCTGCCAAGGCTG
>JBCFBH010000082.1:0-7255 GCA_038562595.1 Anaerolineaceae bacterium | reverse complement strand
GCCGATAAGCATGAGTGCGGCGGGGCGGGCGAGCGCTTTGGCAGCTTCGCGCTTCCGCGGGAGCGCCAGGCTGAGCACCAGAGCCCAGGCAGCCAACACCCAAAAGAAGCTGAAAGGCGGAAAGCGCCAGGCAGTCGGGAGCAACCCAGCCAGCCAGACCACCACGCGGTTGGTGTAGGCAGCGGGCAGCCAGGCAAGCCAGGCGAGCGCGCCTCCGATGGCCAGGTCGAGTAAACCCCCTGCCAGCGCCAGCATGCCCAGCAGCATAAGCAGCGGCTGAGCTGGCAGCACCAGCGGATTGGCAAGCAAAAAGAGGGGCGAGACTTCCTGAAAATGGAAAACAATCAACGGCAGGGTAAAGGCTTGCGCCGCGAAGGTGGTCAGCAGGTATTCCCCGGCTGCCCCGCTCAGGCGCTGGGCGGCAGCTTGTCCTACGCGCGCTTCCAGCCAGCGCTCCAGGCGGGCCTGCAGGGGCGCGCTGAACAGAAGAATCCCTATGGTAGCCGCCGCCGAAAGCTGAAAGCCGACATCCCACGGTAAGTGCGGGTTGAAAAGCAGCATCAGGCAGACTACCACGCCCAGGCTGTTCAACCCGCTGCCGCGCCGGTTGATGGACGCGCCCAGGATTCCAAGCGAACCCATCAGCGCCGCGCGCAGCACCGGAGCGCCCGCCCCAACCAGGAGCGTATAAAAGCCCAGGGTCAGAATCGCCAGCGCGCCGCCACGCCAGGCTCCCAGCTTGCGCGTGAAGAGTTTGGTGATAAGCCCTGCCAGGACAGCCATGTTGAAGCCCGAAATGGCAATAATATGCGCCGTGCCTGTCAGGGCGTAGGCCTGTTCCAGTTCGTCGGAGATGCCGCTGCGGTCGCCAAGTAAAACCCCGCGCAGCAGAGCGCTTTCCGGCTCCGGGAAAATTTGCCGCGCAACCAACAGCGAGCGCTCCCGCAGGCGGTAGATGGCGGCGTACAGAGGATTGCCCTGCTCGCGCTGCAGCAGCTCCACGCGCGCGTATTGGCTGAGCGCGCTGATGCCCTGGTGAAACAAATACGCCTTATAGGAGAACGAGCCGCTCTCACCCGCCTGCGTGAGTTCCCCGCGGATGGAGAGCAGGTCGCCGTAGGCGTACGCGCTGCCCGGCGTTGTCCGCAGCAGGATTTTTCCCCGCACGCTCTCCGGCCCCAGCGCTTCCACATCCGCGGAGAGTGAATTCAAGGCTTGCACGCGCACAACCAATTCCTGCCCGTTCTCCCAATCCTCCGGTGGTTCGCAGACTACGCCCTGCACTTCCACCTCGCCTTTGCCAACGTAGTAGCCGATGTAGGCGGCTGTTTCTTGGGGCAGGGAAAGCTGATAGAGCAGCGCGGCCAGGCAAAAGCCCGCCGCAAGGATGGCTAACGGCAGTTCTCTGCGCGGCTGCAGCCGGGAGGCGCTTTTTATCTGCCAGAGCGCCCCCAAAAGACACAAGCCCAGCAGGCCTGCCCACCACTGCCAGGAGAACCTGAGCCAGCTTGCCCCCAGCGCGCCGCACACCCCCGCGCAAGCCAGCCAGAAGAAAGGCATAAACGCGGGGATATGTACCTGTGTCGGGTCCGGGCTGGTTGCAGGGGCTGGCGCGGAAGCGTTCACGGCGGGTCTGTTTCGCGGGGCTAAGGCTTTGCGCCGGCGGGGTTTTCGGCGCTGATGAATTCGAGCAGCAGTTCGAGCGCTTTTTGCGCGAGCATCTCCTTATTAGCGGCGCGGTCGCCAGACAGCAGAAAATGGCGCGACCATTCCTTACCGGCTGCCGCGAGGCCGACCCAACTGGTGCCAACGGGCTTGTTTGGGGTAGCTCCGCCCGGCCCGGCGATGCAGGACACGGACAGGGCAAAATCAGTTTTGAAAAGCTCCCTTGCGCCGTGCGCCATTTCCAGCACGGTCTCGCTGCTGACCGCTCCAAAACGCTGCAGCGTCTCCCAGCGCACGCCCAACAGCGCTACCTTGGCGGCGTACGCGTAGGCGACCACTCCGCCGATGTAGTACTCTGAGGAGCCAGGCACATTCGTGATGCGGTGGCTGATGAGTCCGCCGGTGCAGCTTTCCGCCAGCGCCAGCGTCCACTTATGCCCGGAAAGGATTTTGCCAATCCGCGCTTCCAGGCTGGATGCGTCTGCCACCTGGCGGGCGGCTTCGGGCAGGCTGCCGGAAGAATCAAGTTCCTTCCAGGTTTCCGCCAGGTGGTTGCGGCGGATGTACTCGGCGGCGGCCGGGCTAAGCCAGCCTTTGCGCACCAGGCGCTCGGGTTCGGCGCCGCTCTCCAACTCCTTGCGGATTTCTGAAGAAGAAATCTCCGGCGCGCTCACTTCGTCGAGCAGGATAATTTGCGCGCCTTTCGCTTCCAAGCTGCCGATGTACTTCAGGTTCGGCGCGAAGCCCTTTCTGGGGCAAACCACCAAAGTGGTCAGGCGCAGCAGTTCGTCCAGATGGAACCAGTGGTTAAGCGAGGGGTCCTCGCCGGAAAAGCTGTCCGTTCCCAGCAAGAAAGCAAGGCGCAGTTTTGGGTCGCATTGTTCGCGCAGGCGGGCAAAAGTCTCCGCGCTCAGGTTTGGGCGGTGGCTTTCGCGCGCGATTTCCTCCTCCAGCCTGCTGACAGAAACGCGTTCAACCGTGCCAGCCAGGTCCCGGGCGATATCGCCGGCTGCCAGCTGGCAGAGTTCGAAGCGGTGCTCGTACGTAAGCGGCAGGGAGCGTTTGACCGCGTCGAGGGTGTTATGGTGCCGGTAAACCGGCAGTATCATCACCTCATCCACCTGCCAGCCGCGCCGGTCCAGCGCCCGCGCCGCGGCACTAATCAGCGCGCTGTGCCCCGTATGAAAAGGGTCCGCCGAACTGCCGAACACAAGCAAAAATGGCTGGCTGCTGCTCATAGAAGCTCTCCTGAAGTCATTCCAAGCGCTCCAACTCGTTTAGCCAGAGCGCGCCGCTGGCGTCGGCCGGCATCATCCAGCCGCCGCGCGCGGAAAGCGAGAGCGCGGTCACGCGCGGACCTTCCGGGGCGGCTGCGCGCTTGAACTGCTGGCTGAAGAAGCGGCGGTAAAACAGGCGCAGCCAGGCGAGGACCTGCTGCGGGGTGTACTGCCCGGCAAAGGCGCCCATTGCCAGTTGATAGACCTGCAGCGGAGGCAGCTTATTGACGAAACTGTGATACAGGAAAAAATCATGCAGCAGGTAAGGACCCAGCACGGTTTCAGTTTCCTGCGGGCTGCTTCCATCCGCGCGGATAGGCAGCAGTTCGGGCGAAATCGCGGCCGCGCGCACGCTGGCAGCTGCAGCCGCGCCTTCTTCTCCAAACAGCGCGTTCCCAGCCCATTCCAACACTTGCAGGACAAGCGTCTTGGGCAGGCCGGCGTTCACATGATAATTGGATATCTGGTCGCCCGCGAAGGTGCACCAGCCCAGCGCGATTTCCGAGAGGTCGCCAGTACCGACCATCAACGCGTTGTGCTGGTTGGCAAGGTCCAGCAGAATTTGCGTGCGCTCGCGCGCCTGCGCGTTTTCGTACGTGAGGTCAAACAAGTCCAGCGGATGCCCGATATCCCGCAGGTGGCTCTCAAGCGCGTCGCTAATTGGGATTTCTCGCAAGGTCACCCCGCAAAGGCGCGCCAATCTTTGCAGGCGCTCGCGGGAGCTTTGTGTGGAGCCAGGTCCGGGCATGCTCAGCGCCAGGATGTCTTTTTTATCCAGCTTTAGCAGCTGGAAAGCCTGCCAGCATACCAGCAAAGCCAGGCTGGAATCCGCGCCGCCGGACAAGCCCAGCACAACTTTGCGCAAGTCGGTGCGGCGCAGCCTGCCGGCCAGGCCAGCGCTTTGGATGGCAAACGCGGCCGCGCACTGGGCTTCGGGTTGGCTGGATGACAGGAACGGGGTTTGGCTGAGCGGTTGTGCGGGCGTATCGGTGCTCCGTTCGGCTGCTGTGCGCGCGCTGCGCTTCCGAGGGCCAATCAGGGCGCGGGCAGCCTGCGTGGAGAACTGCAGCGGCTGCGTTTCCGCCAGGCTCTCGCCGTTGCGCAGGATGCCGGCTTTGCCGCTGAACACAGTCTCGGCCGTGGATTCGCCCGGACCGCAGGAAGCGTAAGCCCAGACTGCCTGCCGTCCGCGTAGAGACCGACGCGTTTCCGGGGCTTCGTCGGCCAGCGCCAGGGCAGGGATGGCGCAGGGATTCAAGAATAAACCTACGCGCATTTCGAGAATCAGCTTATCCGTCCGCCCAGGGCAGACTTGCACCCTTTCCGGGTAGAGTTCCGGCAGGCTCAGGACGAGGTCCGTCGAAGCCGGCACGCTCCGCCCCAGCAATTCAGCCTGAGTATCCGGGAATTCGCTGCCTGCGCTGAACCAGCGGCTTGGGTAATTGTTCAACGGGTCCAAAGGCTCCCGCGCCAGGGAGAGCCCCATCGGTCCTTCAGGGCCTAACAGTACGGCGGCGTTGTACAGACGATTGACGTGGCGGAACGGCAGCCCGACCAAAGCCCAAATTCCCAGTCCGCGGCAGCAATCGGCAGCGCGTTCCAAAGCTTTCAGAGCGCTTTCCACCAGCAGGGGTTGGAGGAATAAATCGCCGCAGCTGCAGCCGGTCAGGCAGAGCTCGGGAAAGACTGCCAGGCGGGGCGTGGAAGTATGAGCAGCGGTTTGCTCCAGCGTGCGCAGGATTTCCTGGCAATTAAAGTCCACATCGGCGACGCGCAGCTCCGGAACGATTACCGAAAGGTGCAAATCGCGCCGGGCGGCTTGAGTTGGGGGTGCAGGCGTGTTTTCCACGGCGAAATCCTTGAACTGCTTAATGATAACAAGCTTTTCCGGGAAGGGTGACGTTTGGAGCCCGGACTAAGCATAGTTTGTGCTTGGGGGAGGACTTAAATCCGGTTGGCGTAATTCTGCACGCGCTCAAGCTGCTCCGCGACTGCCCGCGCATCCTCGCGGAAGTATTCCAGGGTCAGCCATTCCGGTCGGGCGCGCTCCAGGGTCCATTCCAGCAGCTGGTAATCTTCGTCGGTCAATGTTTCATGCGCGTCGAAAAGCTGCCCGTCATGCCTGGCACGCGCGCCCGCCAGGTGAATCTGCGTGGTTTTTTCCAGCGGCAGCGCGGAAAGGTAGACTTCGGGATTCATCCGGTGTGCTTGCGCGGCGATGCGCGCGTGCGCGATGTCGAGCAGCAAGTCGCAACCGGTTTCTTGCAGGACCATTCGGATGACAGCGGGGTCGCTTTCAAACAGGTAGCGCCCGGGGTGCAGGGTGGGCATGTTTTCAAGGATAATTGGCAGCTCAGAATTGTGCTGCAGCCACTGCACGCCGCGGAGGAACGCGCGCATGGATAAGCCTGTCGACGGACCGGGCAGCAGCCTGCCGCGGCGCATGTACGCTCGGGTCCACAGCCAGGGCAGCGGTGCCAGGTGCACGGAAACATACGGCGATTGCGGGCAGGCCTGCAGGTAAGCCCGTAAGTCGGTCAACCAGCTTTGGGTGCGGTGAAAACGCCCCGGATGAAAATGAAACGCCAAATCCGGGAGCAGCGCGCGGGTTTCCGCGATGAGGCTGAGCGGGAGTTTATCCACCCATTCCACGGCGTCCACGCGCGCGTCGCCCGCGCGAATGAGGTCGAGCAGCGCCTGGGAATGATTCATGGAGACTTTCATGGGCGCGTTTCCGTCTCATTATGCGTGAGCTGCTGGTGGATGACGCGCGAAAGCCGGGCGAATTCCGCGCTGTAGCGCATCTCCTGACGGCGGGGTCTGGGTAAGGTCACGGGCAGGTCCAGGCTGATTTTTGCCGGTCGGCTGGTGAGCACCAGCACGCGGTCAGCCAGGTACAGCGCTTCGGAGATGGAATGCGTGACCATCAGGATAGTTTTGCGCTTGCTGCCCCAGATGCGCAGGAGTTCTTCCCCCATGCGTTCGCGGGTAAGCGCGTCTAACTGCCCAAAAGGTTCATCCAGCAGCAGGATTTCAGGGTCCTGCACCAAAGAGCGCGCGATGGCCACGCGCTGCGCCATGCCGCCGGAAAGTTCGTGCGGATAGTTTTTTTCAAAGCCGCGCAGACCTACCAGCTCAATCATTTGGGCGGTGCTTTGTTGGATTTCAGCCGCGCTTTTTCCCGCCATCTCGAGCGGGAGGCTGATGTTGGCGAATAAATTGCGCCAGGGCATCAGGTTAGGTTTCTGGAAGACCATACCGGTCAGGCTGCCGCTGTGAGTTTGCAGGGGAAAAAGGATTTGTCCGGAGGTGGGCTTGAGCAAGCCGCCAATCGCGCGCAGAAGCGTGCTCTTGCCGCCTCCGGAAGGTCCAATCAGGCACACGAAAGAATTCTCCTGCACCTGGAAGGACAAATTATCCAGCACGTCCAGACTGCCGTCGCTTTCAACAAAGCTGATGGTCAGCCCGCGCACATCCAGTACGGTTTCAGGGGAGGAAGCTGCCGTCATACACGCCTTTAAGGTCCACCGACTGACTCATCAAGCCCAGCTTCAGCAGAACGGACTGCATGTTCTCCCAGCGCGGGGCAGGGTCCTCGTTTGTGGGGTATACGTCCCACAGCTTGATGGATTCTGCCAACACTTGCTTTTGCACAACCTCGTCCGCGTCAGCCAGGTTATCCACGTATTTCGTGCAAATCTGGTAAGCATCATCCGGGCTTTCCGCCGTGAATTGAATTCCCTTGAGCAGCGCGCTGAGCACCGCGCGCACCAGCTCGGGTTCCCGGGCAATCGTGGCTTCGTTCGTGACCAATCCGTTGCCTATCAGGTCGATGCTGTCCGCCACGCGCAGGGTTTCGATTTGGTAACCCATAGCGCGCAGTTGGGCAGGTTCGTTGGTAAGGTAAATTACCGCGGCGTCCACGACCCCGCTCACCAGCGATTCCACCTGGGTGTAGCCGATGGAGTGCAGGGTGTAATCGCTGTCCTGCAAGCCTTCATTTTGGGCGAACGCTTCAAAGCCGATATAGCTCGCCCCGTATAAGCCCGGCAGACCAATCGTCTTGCCCTTCAAATCCAGGGGGCGGCTGATATGCTTTTCCGCCAGCGAGGCGATGCCGACCGGGAATTCTTTGTACCAATTGTAGACAGTCACCACTGGCAGCCCCTGGGCGCGCCCCATCAGCACCTGTTCTCCCGAAGCAATCATAAACTGCTGGTTGCCAGAGCCGACCAGCGCGATCAGGTCCGCTTCATTGCCGTAGTTAAGCGTCACGTCCAGACCTTCATCCGCGAAATAGCCGTTTTCAATGG
>JBCFBH010000081.1:0-7340 GCA_038562595.1 Anaerolineaceae bacterium | reverse complement strand
CTGACGGTCAGGCCGCCCTCGGCGCGCCAGCTTGCCAGGGGTTCCACCGCCAGCAGTTGGGCCAGCGCGGTGGCATCAAAGCTGATGGGGCGGGTTGTGGCGCGGATGTTGCCCTGAAAGCCCTGAAAGCGAATATGCGAAACCATCACGCCGTCCGCGCGGGCAGTTGGGTCTTCAGCGGAGGTCACCGCGAAGAAAGGGGCAAGCTCTATCTGTTTCAGCTGCTCCAGGGACTTGCGGACGGTGGCGACCTCTTCATCCGGTGGTCGGTCAGCGCTGCCAAGCCCGGGGAAGTGCCGCGCGACCACGCTCAGGCGGTTCTCGCTGCCAGAGTGCAAGCCGGCGATGTAGGCCTGGCCAATTTCGCCCACCCAGTACGGGTCAGCTCCGTAGATATCCGCGCCAGCGTAGCTTGCGGTCTCCATGCTGGCGGTCTCGGCCACGTCCAGCGTCGGACCCAGAAATAAATTAAAGCCAAGCGCGGAAAGTTCGCTCCCCAGCACCTGCCCGGCTTGCTGCGCCAGCGAAGGGGACCAGGTGGCGCCAAGCGTCATCTGATTGGGCTGGTCGCTGAGGCCGCTAAGAATCTGGTTGGAGCTGTTTCCGTTCTGTTCGATGCCGATAAAAAGCGGTACGTAAGCCGGAAGTTCGCCGCTTAGATTGGTATTGGGCGCTGGCTGGGTTTTTTCCCACGCGGCAGTTTGCATGGCGGCAATCAGGTCATACGCAGCGGAGAGCGTGTCCGTTCCGGAGAAATTGTCGTGATCCGCGCGCAGGACGAAGCCGCCGACGTGGTAAGCAGTGACCAACTCCCATAGAGGTGAGCCCTCGCTGATATTGCTGCCGTTAAATGTGATCAGAAAGAGCTGCCCGACTTTTTCCGCCGGGCTCATCGCAGCCAGCAGAGTTTCCGCTTGCGAGGGAGAGTTTGCCCGCGCCGGGATGGGCAGCGCAGACATCAGCAGGCTGAGCGCCAGCAAGAGCCCGAGCGCGCGGCGCCTCTTCATTTATTACCTTCCAACACCGCGCGCGCCGCGGCTGGATCGTTGCAGATGATGCCGTCCACGCCCAGAGCTCGCATCCGCAGCAGCGCCTGAGGATCGTCCACGGTCCAGGTGTTCAACTGTTTTCCGCGGGCGTGCAATTGGCGGGCCAGTTCCGGTGTGACGTCCTGGTAATACGGATGCAGCGCGTGGTAGGGGAATAGGCGCCCGACCCCGCCGAGCATCAGTCGGTTCCCCGGGGAGACAAGCAGTCCGCGGGATATGTTCGGGTTCAGGCGCCGCGCCTTGCTCAGATTAATCGGATTAAATGAGGAAAGCAGGACGCTATCTTCGAGCTGAAAACGCTCTGTGAGCGCTATCACCCGGTTGGTCAGGTCGTCCAGGGGCTGGGAGTAGTTCTTGAGTTCCACGTTGACGCGCATTTTACCGCCCACCGCCTCATAGACCTCTGTCAGCGTGGGCAATTTTTCCCCGCGGAATTCCTCGCCAAAGCGCGCGCCGGCATCCAGTTCCCGCAAGGCAGAAAGCGGCAGTTCTGCCACTTTGCCAGTGCCGTCTGTGGTGCGGTCGACCGTGGAATCGTGGATGACCACCAGTTCTTTGTCGCGGCTGAGCATCACATCCAGCTCGATGCCGTCCGCGCCCGCTTGCAGGGCGCGTTGAAAGGCTGCCAGCGTGTTTTCAGGCGCCAAAGCACTGGCTCCTCTGTGGGCGTAGATGAGGGGGAAAGGGGTCTCTTCGTATTCCATTGGAATAAATTATAGCATGCGCGCGGGGCGATGCTCCCGGAGCGTGAAAGGGGTCCGATTTAAAACATAAGCAGCGGTCCGTCGTTACCGCTGCTTATATCTGGAGGAGAGATATCGAAAACGTTCGTTTGTTTTACTGCAGTCAGTTATCCATGCTGTCTGCTGCTGTTCCGTTGCCAGGAACTGCACCCCGTCAATCCTTACGGGTATATAGTAAGCACTTATCCTGTGATTTAACCAAAAAAAAGCTTGGAGAACGCTGTGAAAAAAACTGTCACAGGATTTTCTCAGCCGCAAAGGGTATATTGTGATATATATCAAACATTAATATCTAACTTCAGGATTCTGCGCGATGCCAAAAGTACTGATTACGGATGATGACCAAAAACTGCTTAAGATGTTGAAACGTACCCTTGCTTACGAAAACATGGACGTGCTCACCGCCTCTTCCGGCGTGGAAGCGCTCGAAATCGTTAACCAGCAAAAACCGGATATGATGATCCTGGACTGGATGATGCCAGAAATGGACGGCTTGAAGCTCATCCAACGACTGCGCGACATGAATAACCGTATGCCCGTCCTGATGTTGACCGCGCGCGACGCGATTGAGGACCGGGTTGACGGCCTGGAAAGCGGAGCGGATGACTACCTGGTGAAGCCGTTCGCGCCCTCGGAACTGGTGGCGCGCGTGCACGCCTTACTGCGCCGGATTGAGACTCGCCCGGATGATACCGCGGTGCAATATGCCGATCTGCGCCTGGACCCGCTTCAGCATGAAGCATGGCGCGGCTCGCGGTTGCTGGACCTGACTGTGACCGAGTTTAACTTGCTGCATTATTTCCTGCGGCATCCCCGCCAGGTATTGGAACGCAGCCAAATCCTGACAGAAGTATGGGGCTACGACTTTGGAGGCGACAGCAATGTGCTCGAAATCTATATCAGCTACCTGCGCAAGAAAATCGAAACTGAAGGGGAAAGCCGGCTAATTCAAACCGTCCGCGGGATTGGTTACGTCCTACGCGAGGAATAATGTCAATCCGGGCGCGCTTCACCCTGCTCTACAATATTATCCTGTTGGTAACGCTGCTTGTGTTTGGCGCGGCTCTATACGGCATTCAGTCAGGCAGCACGCTCAACAGCCTAAAGAAAGACCTGATCTACAGCAGCGATGAAGTCGCTATCAATTTGTTGCCGATGCTACTGGCGAATCCGCCGGGGCTGGGTCCCTATTCATCTGCAGATATAAAGACCTTTGAGAGCCTCTCCAACGCTGAAGTCATCAAAAGCCTGCGTGAGCGCGAGATTGTGCGCGTGCTGAACGCAGAGGGAGAGCTTATCGCTGCGCCTTACGGCGTGGCTGAAGGAGGTCTGCCTTACAGCGCCCAGGGGTACTCCGTGCTCCAGAAGGGCGATGTCTGGTGGGAAACCGTGCGCCTGGATGAACGCCTGATGATTTTGAATCGACCGGTGATGGTGGATGGGAAACTCTCCATGATTTTGCAGGTCGCCCGCCCGTTGACCGAACGCGACCGCAGTATGGAAGTTTTGCGCAACACATTGCTGGCCGCCACCCTGGTGACCATGTGCGCGGCGGTCGCGATTGGGTGGATCTTCTCCGGTTATTTCCTTAAGCCGATCCAGAAGATCTCGCAAACCGCCCGACAGATTGGTAACGAACAGGATTTCTCCCGCCGGGTGGATTATCAGGGTCCTCAGGACGAAGTCGGGCAGCTGGCTGTGACGTTCAATACCATGCTCGGGCAGCTGGAGGACGCCTACGAAGCCAAGGGGCGCGCGCTGGAGATGCAGCGGGAGTTTGTGGCGGATGTTTCGCATGAGCTGCGCACGCCGCTGACCACGCTGCGCGGAAACCTGAGCCTGCTTTCACACCAGCCGGCTGTGCCAAAGGAAGAACAGGCGGATATCCTGAAGGATATGGTGGACGAAACCGAACGCATGATTCGCCTGGTCAGCGCGCTGCTGGAACAGGCCAGAGCGGATTCCGCCCGCGGAATGGCCCGGGACCAGGTGGAGCTTCCCGCTCTGCTGGAGGAAGCGGTGCGCCAAGCGCGCCAGATGGATGAGAGCCGGCAGATATCCCTGGAAGTGCCTGAAGGGCTGAGCTTGCTTACCTGGCGGGACGGATTGAAACAGGTGCTGTTGATTTTGCTGGATAACGCGCTGAAGTACACCCCAGGGCGCATTGACGTGCAAGCCGAGGTGCGGGAAGGTCGGTTGGAAATCCGCGTGCGCGACCACGGCGACGGCATCCCTGTGGAAAAGCTGACGCATCTCTTTGACCGCTTTTATCGGGGGGAGCGCGCCAGCGGTACCGGCTTTGGGCTGGGGCTTTCCATTGCCAAGAGCCTGGTGGATGCCATGGGCGGGCAGTTGGTTATAGAAAGCCGGCTGGGCGAAGGCTCCACAGCGCTTGTGAGCCTGCCGTACGAGCGATAAGCTGCCCGGATGAGCATCGTTCTTTCATAATTAAGAGAACCCTGCGCGTGCTATAATCCCAACATCAGCTCAATTCTCACCACGGAGGAGCGCATGAGTCAGATTACCCACGTCGTCAAACGCAACGGGACCCTCGTTCCCTTCACGCCGGAACGCATCACCAATGCCATTTACCGCGCGGCTGTCGCCGTGGGGGGGCGGGACCGAAAAACCTCGCAGGAACTGGCTGCTCAGGTGGTGGCACTGCTGGAGCAGAGCACCCCGCCAGGCGAATTTCCCAACATTGAACAAATCCAGGACCTGGTGGAAAAAGTTCTGATTGAAAACGGGCACGCCAGGGTCGCCAAAGCGTACATCCTTTACCGGGATGAACGCGCGCGCCAGCGGGAAAAACGTAAAGAGCCCGACCAGCAGCCCTCCAGCAACATCCCCTGGGCAAAACTGTGGAGCGTGCTGGACTGGGCATGCAGCCACGAAGTGCATACGGTCGCGCAGTTGAATGGATATATTCGCGCCGGCAACCTGCACCAGATTGTGACTGCCGCGGAAGCCGCCTACCACGAGGACGTGGAAAACGCGGCCAACCTGGTGCTCAGCCGCAAGGATGAAGTGCGAATGGTGTTCATCGCCGGGCCTTCTTCCAGCGGAAAGACCACCACCACGATTAAACTGGGCGAACAACTGGCGCGCGAAAACCTGCGCCTGGTGACGCTGAACGTGGACCATTACTTCCACGACCTGGAGCTGCACCCCAAGGATGAATTCGGGGATTACGATTTTGAAACCCCGCAGGCGCTGGATATGGACCTGATTAATCAGCACCTGAGCGCGCTTTTTGATGGCCAGGAAGTGCGCATCCCTTATTATGATTTCAAAACAGGTACGAGCATCAAAGACCATACCCCGATGCGGCTGGCAAAAAACGAAATCATCCTGATTGACAGCCTGCACGGTTTGTACCCCGAAATGACGGCCTCAATCCCGGCTGAAATGAAGTTCAAGCTCTACATCGAGCCGCTGCTGCAGCTGAAGGACAGCCAAGGGCATTATGTGCGCTGGACCGATATCCGCCTGATTCGGCGCATGCTGCGGGATGCCTCGCATCGGGCGTATGACCCGACCCGCACCCTGCTGCACTGGCATTACGTGCGCAGCAGCGAACTGCGCCATATCATTCCGTATATCAATAGCGTGGATACCATCGTGAACAGCGCCATGCCCTACGAACTGCCCTTATACAAAGCCAAGCTTGGCGCTGAATTTGCGCGCTGGACCGAAGAATATCGCGAGGACCCGCTTCATCAGGACGCGTACGAACGGGCGGCGCGCGTGAACGCGCTCTTTGCTGAAATTGACGCGGTAGCCGACGACAGCATCGTCCCGGAAAACTCGGTCATCCGCGAGTTCATCGGCGGCGGGATATATAAGTACTGAGATGTAGACGAATTTACGCATAAAAACAGCGGCCTCAGAAGCGGCCGCTGTTGGCGTCTTTGAGGGGTTACCAACCCGGGCAGATGCCGGTGAAGTTCTGGAAATTCCCATTCGGCGGATAGTTGTTATAGGAATAGAGGTAGTTCCCAAGCGCGTCGTAGCAGGTGTAGGCGACGTAGCACTTGCCATCGTAAATCCGGAATTCCGCCTCGCATCCCGGCGGGATGCCGCGGGCTTCATCGCTGAGACCCGTGAAAAATGTGCGCCGGTCCACTTCCTGCGCGCGGGCTTCGTCCGCGTAAAAGACGAATTCAACCCAGGATTTTTTCCAGTCGGTAAAGTCGCACAGGCATTCCATGTGGTTCGGATATTTCGGGTCGGGGCTGCAGGTGAATGGATACTCACCCGCGATGATGCCGTAGAGATTGGTATTAATTTGGGAGTTCAAAAAATAAAAATGAGTCTGGTTGTCCGCAATCCAGGCTTTGTTAAATTCGAATAAGTGCGAAAACCCGGGAAATGGAATCAGCGTGTTGGTGGCTGTGGGCGCGGGCGTGTCGGTCGGGCTGGGTTCAGGCGTGGCAGTTTCAGTCGGAGCGGGGGTGTTTGTGGCGCTGGGGGCTGGCGTGTGGGTGGCGCTGGGCTGCGGGGTGATGGTTGGGGCGGCGCTGGAGGCGCAGGCTGCCAGCAGCAGCACGAAAAGGCAAAGGGAAAGGGCTTTACGCAGGTTTTCCATGGTTTTCTCAGTTGCAGGGGGTGGTGTAGCCCTGGAATTCATTCCAGACTTCGGGGATGTTATCCCGCGAGTAGTACAAACCGCAGGCGTCGTAGCAGGTGTGGGCGTAGTAACAGCGCCCATCATAAAGGCGGTATTCGGATTCGCAGTGCACGTCCTTGCCGCGGTCGGGGCAGTCTGTGTTGTGATAATAGACGATGTCATTCACCAATCCGGTTAGGAACTTCTGCGTGTGCACTAAATCCTGCCGGTCTTCATCCGTGAAGAAGGTGAAGGTCATCTCATCCTGACCGAAAATTTCCACGCTGCTCTCACACTGCATGTGCAGCGGATACTTTGGGTCGGGGTTGCAGACCAGGTCGTAGCTGTCGGCGCGAGCGTACATGGTGCCCGGAAAGTTGGACTGCAGGAAGTAGAAATAGGTTTTGCCATCCAGGGACCAGGCCCGGTAGAGGCTGAAAAGCTGCATAAAGCCCGCGAACGGGACTTTCGTCCGGGTGGGGGTGGCGATTTCGGTGGGGGCTTCGGTTTGAGTCGGGGTCAGGGTGGGCTCCGGGGTATCCATGGGCGGAGGAGTGGTGGGCGAATGGGTCGCGGTCGGCGCGGTGGTCGGCTGTGGTGCTGCTCCCGCGCAGGCGGCTAACAGTGCGCAAATCAGCGCGAAAAGCGCGAGCCTGGAAATGGTGTTTTTCATCGGGTCGTCCTTGTCTGGCAAATCACGCGTCTATGTCTGTAGGCAGGCATGGACAGGGCAACCCCTATTGTACCCCCAAACGATGCTTGGGATTGGATGGCACAAACAGGATGGCACAAACGGAAACCAGCCGCTGCGCTTGTGCTTCAGAGTCTGTAGATTATTTTGTGTAAACCTGGAAAGTCAGAGACAATAGAAACTGGAAAGGAACACAAGAAATGGCAAAGCAACAAAAGTCGCTGATGCGGCAACTGATTGAAGAACGG
>JBCFBH010000080.1:0-7631 GCA_038562595.1 Anaerolineaceae bacterium | reverse complement strand
AATATTTTCGTTCAGCGAGGCCGTCATCTTAGAGTTTGCTTTACGCGATGCGCGGTAGTGGTGATAGATCTTTACGCGGAACTTGAACGAAACAAAGATCATCACTGGTAAAGAGAGCAAAGCCCAAACGGCGAGCTTTGCATTCAACTGGAGCATGAAGTACGCCGCAAAGCTGATGTTCGTTACCGCCCAAACCGTGTCCAGCACGCCCCAAGTGAGCAAGTCAGCCATTTTCTCAGTGTCCGAAGTCACGCGTGACATGATCCAACCCAGCGGGGTCTTGCTGAAGTAGGAAAGGGATAAGCTCTGCAGGTGGTGGAAGAGTTTCTTGCGGAAATCGTAACGCAATTGCTCCCCGAGCCGCCCCATGATGAAGATCATAATGAAGAAGCCAACCATCTGCGTTAAAACCACGACAATATAGTTGCGGAACAAACCGATCATCACAGGCAGGTTGTTCGCCAGGATGCCTTCATCGATGATGCGTTTATTGAGAATGTTATAGTAGGCGTCCAAATAGGACACCAAGGCGATACCGACCACCGAAAGCAGCATTTGCAGCCAATAAGGTTTTAACGACCTGATCAGCCGCCCAACAACACCACTCTTTAAATTGACGACATCGTCCAGTTCTTCTTCGTTATATTGATTCGACACGGTCAATTTCCTCTTGCAGGGCACTATCAATCCGAGCCTGGATGTCGTAAATGTCCTTATAAATTCCATCCTGGTTGAGCAAAACTTCGTGCTCACCCATTTGTACGATCTTGCCCTTATCAAAGACAAGGATCAGATCCGCATTCATGATGCTTTGAATGCGATGCGCGATAATGAACGTGGTCCTGTTGGTCATCAGGCTGTCCAGGGCTGCCCGGATCTGCACTTCGGTTTCCATGTCAACCGATGAGGTCGAGTCGTCTAGGATCAGGATGCGCGGGTTGATCAACAGCGTGCGGGCAATCGCCAGGCGCTGTTTCTGTCCGCCTGAGAGCGTCACGCCCCGTTCGCCGACCAGCGTATCGTAGCCATGCTTAAAATCCAGGATCACGTCGTGGATGGCGGCTTCGCGAGCAGCTTCTTCGATCTCTTCCTGACTGACCTCACGGTGTACGCCGTAGGTGATGTTATCGCGGATTGAGCAGGAGAACAGGAAGGGTTCCTGTTCCACGATGCCGATCTGCGAACGCAGAAATTCACGCGAATACTCGTTCAGGTTCACTCCATCCAGCAGAATCTGCCCGGATGTCACGTCATAAAAACGGGGCAAAAGGTTCACCAGCGAGGTTTTGCCAGAGCCGGTGGAGCCGAGCAGGGCGACGATCTGCCCCGCCTGGCATGCAAACGAGATATCCTCCAGCACCGGGCGGTCTTTTTCGTAGGCAAAGCTGACATGCTCGAAGCTGATGCTGCCTTCGACGCCCTGCTCGGGTACGTGATTGCCTTCCAGAAGCGGCTCCTGAACCACGCGCAGCACTTCGGTCACACGATTAAGCGAAACGAGCGCGCGCGAAGTATCCACGATTAGCCGGCCGAGATTGCGGATAGGCCAGATGAGCCAGCCGAGCAGGCCGGTGAAGGACATGTAGTTGCCAAGCGTGATGACGCCGTCGATTGCCATAAACGCGGCCATGATATTGCTGCCAACCATTTGAGCCGCGCACAAAGTATCTGAGATCGGCCAGAACAACGAATGCATCAGGTTCAACTTCCTGCCGCGCAAGTACTTTTCATAGTTATTCTTTTCGAACTTTTCGATTTCGTAAGTCTGGCGCGCGAACGCTTTGACCACCCGCACTCCGCTGAGGTTTTCCTGCAGGTTGGTTGAGATGATCGCTTCCTGCTCCTGGTAGGCTTCGTAGGCTTTGGAAAGTCTGCGGAAGAACAGGATAGAAACCACCAGGATGACCGGAATGATAATGATGGAAACCCATGCCAACTGAGTATTCAGCTGCATGATTGCGGTGAAGTTGATGATAAAAATAGCGATAATGCGCGCCACACCGATCGCCTGGTCGCTGATAAAGCGGCGCAAGGTGTCCACATCCGAGGAGGCGCGTTCGAGCAAGTCGCCCGTTTTCGCTTCCGCGTGATAGGCGAAAGAAAGTCGCTGGATATGGTCAAAGAGCAGGTCGCGCAGCCGGCGGGTGCTGCTTTCCGCGGTCTGTGCTGCCAGTTGATTGCTGAGAAAGCCTGATCCAGCTTGCAGGAGGATCAGGCACATAAAACCGGCCGCGGAGAGGAGCAATTCGCTCCCGAAACGACCTTCCTTGAGGATGTGGTCCACAAACCAGCCCAAAAAGAGGTAGATACCCGCGCGGGCAGTAGCGGATACCGCCAGCATCAGGGCGGAGAGCAGGTAATGTCCGTGATATCCTGACATCAGCCGCCAGAGTGCTGTCAATCCGTTCTTGCTGCTTACGACCGCTTTCGCGTCAAGAGCCGGGTATTCAGAATGTTGTTTCTTCATTTAAATAGTCCACGTACTGTAATCGCCATTAATCTTGAAAACCAGACAAAAAATCAGTATACACGCGCGCGCAGAGAGCGTCAATTGAGTTTGCAAAAAATGGCGTCTTGTGAAGCGAAAAAGGGGAACTGGTCGTGTTTTGCGGGTTTATGTGCTGATACTCTTGCGTTCCGCGGTCTCTTCAGCTGTGCTTACGGATGAACGCTGCGCTTTGCTCAAAGATGCTTTCCCGTTCCTGCGCCAGCAGCATCACGTGCGGGGATTCTGGCATAATAACCAACTTTTTCTCTTTGGAACTTGCCCGTGCGATAATCGTCTTCCCGCTTTTTGGGGGGACGCTTCTATCCTGCCCGCCGGTAAACACCAGCAGCGGCTGGGTCACCGCCGGCAGCTCTTGCCTGACCACATGCTGGAGCTTGAGAAGTTGAACCAGGCTCCGCACCGGGTAGACGTTGTAGCCTTTCCAGGGCAAATTGTCTTCAGGCTGGCGCTTGTCCATATGTTTTATGAAGTATTGCAGCAGATAGGCGGTTTTCAGGTTGCGGATGATAAGCGCGGGGGCTGCCAGGAGGATGCCTGAAACCTCTTCGTAACGGCTGCCAATCAGCAGCGCGAGCAGCGTTCCCATAGACTCGCCGCCGATGAAAACCTTATCGCTGCGCTGGCGCATTTCCAGAAAGGCGGCTTCAGCGCATTCATACCAGTCGAGCCATTTGGTGCGGTTCAGCTCGTCGGGGTGCGTGCCGTTACCAGGCAGCAGGGGCGCGGAAACGGTGTATCCCTGCCCATGCAGGTATTCACCCAGGAGGCGGACCTCCGCTGTGGTTGCCGTCAAACCGTGGAAGAGCACCACGCCGACGCCGCCGCCCTCCAGCAGAAAGCTTTCTCCGTCGAGATGCGCGTTTTTCATAAATTCTTCTGTTGTCATGGCAGAACCCCTTGCGAAATTATAAAAAAGGAAAGGCGTAACCAGCTGTGATATTACGCCTCTGCGATAAACACGGCTGAAAAATCAGGGCACCAACCAGTAGCGCAGCACATCCACGCTGGTCTTAAAGTTGACTGTGCCCGCGGACATGGTCACAAAGCCTGTAGTGCCGGCTCCGGGGTAGGTGTCGTCTGTTGTGGACCCGACCAGCGCGCCATTGATATAGAAGGCAAAACTGTTGCCGTTGGCGAGCACGCCGATGCGGTTGGTCTCGTTCGCGGGGCGAATATTATCTGAGCTCTGGTACTGGAGAATCGTCTCGGAGGCGTTGGAGGCTGTGTAGCGGTTGAAACCCCAGGTGCCATCGCAGGTGAGACCCATGAAGTAGAAGCGGCTGCCTTCCGTCAGGCGGAAAGCCAGACCAATGCGGTCTTTCCCGGTGCAATTGGGCATGCTCAGCTCAGCTTCCAGGTAAAAATTTTGGACCGCCGTCCCGGTTGTGTACCAGCTGTGCCAGTAGGGCGTGCCTTTGGAGTAGATATTCAGATAGCCATCGTTGACGTTCCAGGTCGACCAGTCGTCCTCATAATTCCACGCTCCGGTAACGCTTGTGAAGTCCTCCACTTTATCCGGGCTGCCGTACCGCAGCGCCGGGTCTTCCGGGTTCAGTGTGGGCGTGGGGGTGGGGGCTTCTGTGGCAGTCGCGGTAGGGATAATCGTGGCGGTCTCTGTCGGTGGGATGGGCTGCGCGGTGGGTGGGGCGGTCGTGGGCGGTACTGGTGTGCTGGTAGGCGCGTTAGTCAGCGCAACCGCGACGGCAGTCCCGATTAAGTCCTGGGTAGGTTCTGCTGCGTTCGGAACGTTGCAGGCGCTTAAAAGCAGGAGCGTGGTACGGATCAATAAGGTTTTCTTCATGGCAGGTCCTTTGAAAACACCAGACATTTTTGGACAAGTTTACTGGAATTAAGTATAGCATGGATATCGGACTGTTTGCGTTTTAGCATGATGGGTTATAATCGCGGTAGGTATAAATCAGTCATCATCCTATTTGAAAGAGTGTGAAATGGATATTTTTGAAAAGTGCATGAACTTTAAGTTCGTTAGCGAAGCCAGAGAAAAAGGCACTTACCCGTATTTTATTCCCCTCGATAAAAACGAAGGCACCGAAGTGTTGTACGAAGGGCGTCGGATTATTATGTGCGGCTCTAATAACTATCTGGGTCTGACCACGCACCCGAGAGTGCGCAAAGCGGCCATGGACGCAATCGCTGAATACGGCACCAGCTGTACCGGCTCGCGCTTTCTGAATGGAAACATGACCCTGATTGAAAATCTTGAGAGGGAACTGGCTGAATGGGTTGGCATGGAAGCCGCCCTGGTGTTCTCGACCGGCATGCAGGTGAACCTTGGCACCATCAGCGCGTTAGTTGGCAAAAGCGACATTGTCATCCTCGACAAGGAAGACCACGCCAGCATCGTGGACGGCGCTTTCTTAAGTGGCGGCAAGATAGAACGTTTCCGTCATAACGACATGGAGCACCTGGAACGCGTGCTCAGGAGCTTGCCGGAGGATAAGGGCACGCTGCTGGTGGTAGACGGCTTGTTCAGCATGGAAGGCGATATTGCCCCCCTGCCAGAGATTGTGGTTTTGTGCGAGCGTTACGGCGTACGCCTTATGGTGGACGACGCGCATGCCTTCGGAGTTTTGGGCGGCGGGCACGGGACGGCCGCGCAGTTTGGGCTGACCGACAAAACCGACCTGATTATGTCCACCTTCAGCAAATCCATGGCTTCCATCGGCGGTTTTATCGCGGGCAAGTTCCCAGTGGTTGATTATATTAAACACCACGCGCGCAGTCTCATCTTCAGCGCCAGCATCCCGCCAGCGAATACAGCGACCGTGTTGGCTGCTCTGCAAGTCATGCGGGAAGAACCTGAGCGGGTCGAGAACGTCATCCGCAATGGGGAGTTTATGCGCGAAGGCTTAACGCAGCTCGGCTTTGATACCGGGCATTCCTGCACGCCAGTCATTCCGATTATCATCGGCGACGATGAGCTCACCTTCCGGACCTGGCGGCAGTTATTCGATAATGGCGTGTTTGTTAATCCTGTCATCAGCCCTGCCACAGCCCCCGGCAGGCAGCTGTTGCGGACGAGTTACATGGCCACCCATACCAAGGACCAGCTTGAACACGTGCTGGAGGTCTTTGCCAAAGTGGGTCGCGCGAACGGATTAATTTAGTCCCAGGAAGTTTTCCAGGCTTCTTTAAGAGGATGATTGAGCGAGATCTTCGAAGATCTCGCTCATCGTTCTTTCTTTTTCGTAATCGACGAAACAGCAAAGTGTAGATTGGTCCGTTCTCCCGGACAAAGCCTTCTACTTGAGGATCAGCGGAAGATAGATGTACGCGAGTTGTGGTTCAAGGTAGATATTCCGGGTGAACTCCATTAGCGACCAGGAACCAGGGTGCCCTCCCGGGTAGTAAGCGCGGGCGCGAATAAACAAGTTTGTGCCATACGGTAAATCGAGGTCAGCCAAAGTTCAGCCCCCGCTTACGCGTGTTCCGACCCCAAGGGGAGAAAACTGCTCACCGTCAGTGGATATCCCCAATTAAATGCCTGGTGCAGTTCAGGGCTGACACCACCCCGCATCCACGAAATTGATTCATTGTCTAAAACGAATAATTTCTGGAGTCCTGCCTCTTCATTCGAAAGTCTTCCGATCCTATTTCAACTGACCCTGTTCAATGAGCTGAAGTTCCCGCCTGCCAGGATTTTGCCATCTGCCTATTGTGACAGAGTGAAAACCGAATTGTCAGCCCCACTGCCAAATGTGTATTCAAGCGCTCCATCTGCTGACAATTTCGCACGAGGAAGGCGGGTTTATGTTGACATTTTTGGCTGAATCAGGTAATATCATCGCGCGTCTGGCGAGGTAGCTCAACGGTGGAGCAGTGGACTCATAAGCCATTGGTTCTGGGTTCAAATCCCAGCCTCGCCATTTTTGTTTTAATGGCGAAAAGGATTGGTTCTGGGTTTACTCTACCGGGTACAGGTTAACCCCAGCCTTGCATTTTTCTGTTTATCAGATTTTACCGTTCTTCCGATTCCCATCCGCTTCGGTGTAGGCTAAGGCGTCACGAGGGAGCGATCACCAGGACCTGGATCTTGCCGGTCTCCTGATACCCACCCACATCGTGATTGGGCGCAAGATGCAGCGGCGATGAGGAGGGGGTTTTCCAAAGCAAGCCTTGATAGCTGACCCTTGTAAAACTATTCAGGATCAACGAATTTTCCTTGACAAAAACCTTTGACAAAATACAAGACGTGTAGTAGTATTGACGCGTTGTATATGGTAGTTTGCTAATTCAAGTGCTTGTCACCCTGCAGTAAACCCCCATTTATCGTTTACACTTTTTTATGTATAGAGAGGATCTAAATAATGTCTGAACGTGAAGTTGGAACCGTAAAGTGGTTCAATAGTGAAAAGGGCTTTGGATTTATCGCCCGCAATTCCGGTGGCAAAGACGTATTTGTGCATTACAGCGCTATCATTTCCGATGGTTTTAAAACCCTGCAGGAAAATCAGGCCGTTGAGTTCACTGTTGCCCAGGGCGCCAAAGGCCCCCAGGCGCAGGATGTCAAAGTTCTGTAAACCGTAACAATTAAATATCCCGAAAGGCTGGCCGATATGACCAGCCTTTTTGTTTTAATAATAGGAGAGAACGTCCCAAGCTCTTCAGTTTGAATTGAAACTGCATTTCACAGGCTTTCCTCCCGATACAAGCAGGGTGGCGGCGACTGAACCGGAAGTGAAAGGTTTCAAATTCTTGCTAATCCCAAATGAGGGAAATTATCCTTACAATTGCACTAGAAGCACCGAAGCGCTCTTTCAATCCAAATGCAATCGCGTGTCAAAGGCATTCGTTTGACCGATCCTGCAGCAATCCTGAGGGCGGAGCGCTGTGCTTTTCCAGCTTTGCTCAGGATGATATAATCAGATTAACATTATGAAGAGGTGACCATGTCCGATACGATTACGATGCAGGAGATTGATGCGGCGGCTGCGTGTGTGCGCGGTCGGATTTCCATTCAGCCCCAGGTTGCGCTAATTCTGGGTTCCGGGCTGGGCCCTTTGGCAGACGAAGTTGAAAGCCCGGCGATTATCCCCACCAACGAAATCCCAAATTGGCCTGTTTCCACCGTCCAGGGGCACAAAGGACGCCTGGTGATCGG
>JBCFBH010000002.1:100147-107102 GCA_038562595.1 Anaerolineaceae bacterium | reverse complement strand
GTCCTGCTCGCCCCAGGCGCCGTAGTTCCAGTTGGTGATGGTGGTGCCGCCGACCATGATGGAGCCTGTGTCGGTAAAGACAGTGTCGGGCTTTACCGCGCCGGCATCCAGGGCGGAAGCCATGGTGATGACTTTAAACACCGACCCCGGCTCGTAAGTCTCGCTGATTGGACGGTTGAAGGGCGTGCTCCCTGGGAAAACGTCCCCTTGGGTCCAGTAATAATTGGGGTCCAATCTGGGGGTGGTCGCCATGGCAATAATGCCTCCGTCTTCCGGGTTGTAGACCAGGATTGTGCCGGATTCAGCGCCGGACCATTCGATTGCCTCGGCAAGCTGCCGCTCCACCATAGCCTGGATTTCCCGGTCAAAGGTCAGCACAAGGCTGGCGCCAGGAGGGATGTCCTCGACGGATGTAATTTTTTGAGGATCGAAGGGGGTGTACACCGTTTTTGGCGTTCCTGCGAGCAGGTCGTTGTAGGCTTCTTCCACGCCGTAATACCCGCGGCCATCCACACGGTCCAGGAAGGAATAAAAACCCAGCATGTTGGCACCTAAATCCCCTTCCGGGTAACTGCGCTTGTTGTAAGGCGTCCAGATCAAGCCCTCAAGGCTGGGTCTCGTTTCGTTCCTGCCAAGCTCACGATTCTCGTAATCTTCTTCAATCAATTCAAGCTGCTCGATTTTTTCTTTGTCGACAAAAGAATCGAGCACGATGTACAGCTTTTCGTTCTCAATCGCTTCCGTTTTCGCGTAGACAAGGGTCGTGCTGTAATCCAAACCGAGCACGCTGCTGACCACCGAGGCGATTGTCTCCGGCTGGGCAATACTGCGCAGGTCGAGCCCGACTTCGTAAACGGTCTCGTTGCCCGCCAGCAGCCGTCCCTGGGCGTCGTAAATGCTGCCGCGTTCCGGGTAGATGGTCTGCGTGACGCCAACCAGCTTTTTGCTATTCTCGAGAATGGTCTGCGCGGCGGGGATATTCTGGATGCTGACCATGCGCACTCCCACGCCGCCGGCTACCAGGGCGAATGCCAAGAAAATCAAGATGTAGCGTGTCCAGGAGTCGTTGTTCACGGTTGGACCTCCGGGGTGACTTCCGCGGAGCCTGGGAGCTGCGCCAATTTATCGCCAAGCCAATCCCAGAGGGAAGCAGTAAATTCCGGCAGGATGGCGGGGCTGGGAATGGTATCCACGCTCGGCGCGGGAGCCAGGACGAAACTTTCCGCGCTGTAGCCTGGCACTTCCAGATAGACTGCCTGGGCTGGGTCGCGCTGGACCATATTGAGGGCTTCGGCGCGTTCGCGCATCACCCGCGCGGATGAGGCGTATGCCAGTTGGGAAGCGAGGTCGTTTATCTCCAACTCCAGCGCGCTCACCTGGAATTCCAACCTCTGAATTCTGCGCCCGGTCACCGCGGCTTTTCCACTGAGAGAGAGGTAAACGCCAGCAATCGCGGAAATGCTCACGAGAATTAATAGAAAAATGCCGATCCACTGGAGCTGCATGCGCCAGGGGGCTTGTCGATAGGCTTGGATGATGTTCTTAGTTTTCATAGTCGTATGGCTGCAGATTCTATGCCATTTCCGTTAACTTCTGTGCTACTCTCAGTTTCGCGCTGCGCGCGCGCGGGTTTTCTTTCTTTTCCTGTTCTCCGGCTTCTACCGGATGATGGGTGACAATTTTTATGCTCGCGTGGTGCCCGCAGGTGCAGATAGGCTGCTCAGGCGGGCAAATGCAGTCCCGGCTTTCCCGCTGGAAGGTCTGCTTAATAATGCGGTCCTCCAGCGAATGGAAAGCGATGACCGCAATCCGAGCGTTTGGGTGTAAAAGTGCGATTAGCTGCGGAACTGCTTCCGTGATGACTGCCAGTTCGTCGTTCACGGCAATCCGCAGGGCCTGAAAAGTCCTGGTGGCAGGGTCCTGCGCTTCTTTTGTCCGGCCCAATACCGAGCGCACCACATCCGCTAGTTCTGTCGTGGTCCTCAGCGGTCTCGCCCGCACAATCGCCCTGGCAATGCGGCGGGAGAAGCGCTCCTCGCCAAACTTCCACAGGATGTCCGCCAGTTCCTTTTCCTCCAGGCGGTTCACCAGGTCCGCCGCGCTTGGTCCGCTGGTCGGGTCAAAGCGCATATCCAGCGGTCCTTCCTGCCGGAAGGAGAAGCCGCGCGCGGCTTCGTCAAGCTGCATGGAAGAGACACCCAGATCGAGCAGGATGCCGTCCACAGCTTCCCAGCCCAGCTCCTGCAGGTGTTCCCTGCTGTGCAGGTAGCTGCCCTGCCGGACAAACGCGCGTTCGCCGTAAGGTTCCAGCCTGGCGCTGGTCAGGGCAACCGCGCGTGGGTCCAAATCAAGAGCGAGTAGTTGGCCTGCCGGAGCGCTGACTTCCAGAATGCCGCTGGAATGCCCGCCGGCGCCGGCTGTGCAGTCCAGGTAGCGCCCGGGACTGAAGGGTGCGAGCAGATTTAGAATTTCTTGGTAAAGAACGGGACGGTGGTGGGGTTGATCCCCCATTCCCGCGGTCATCAACGACCTCTGGTCGAGATGTTATAAGCTGCCCAGCGTCCGCTGTTGGTATCGGCTCCGCCGTTTTTCTGGTTTTCCACTTGCCAAAGTTCCATTGCCCAAATCTCGACATTATCGCCGTTGCCGACGAGTTTGCACGTTGTCGTGATTTGCGCGGCTTCCCGCAGGAAGGCAGGCAACAGAATGCGACCGGCGCCGTCATAGCTGAGTTCCACTGTATTTGAAAAGAACATACGGCGCAGGGCGCGGGACTCGGGATCGGTTACGGAAAGGGCGTTGATATCCTCCGCCATGTGCGTGTAAACTTCCCGGGGATATGCGATAAGATTGGTGTCAAAGCCCTTGGTAACAAAAAAACCTTCCGGAGCTTGTTCCCGGAAATTGGAGGGGATGGTGAGTCTTCCTTTCGCGTCAATGTTGTGATCAAACTGACCTAAGAACATAAGTTCTATTTCCTTTTTAATCGCGAAACGCTGGGCAGGTTCCAGCGCTCCAAATGACACTTTGTGACACTTTATGACATTATTTCCCACATTATAGATGTATTTTGGGGAAAAAGCAAGAGTTTTGGCACACAAATTGCAGATATTTTAAGATTTCACGGCTCAGAAATGGAATTCGGAGCTTTCTACCCACTTGCTGGTGATTCAGCCCCTGAATCTTTGCACCAGGGAAACAATCCAGCCTCTGCCAGCCGTTTTTTTTGGGTTTCTTTTTGATATATAATGAGGACTAATGACACCGCCCGGCATTCTTAACGACCGCTATCAACTTGTCGAGTCCCTTGGAACAGGGGGCATGGCGCTTGTTTACAAAGCCAAGGACCTGATGCTCGAACGGTATGTGGCGGTGAAGCTTCTGCGCGAAGATTTTTCGGTGGATGCAGCCTTCCGCGAACGCTTCCGCCAGGAAGCGAAAGCGGCAGCCAACCTTTCCCATCCCAATATCGTGACCGTGCACGACTTCGGGTTGGACCAGCGTCATCTGTTCATTGTGATGGAATTAGTGCCGGGTACCGACCTGAAAACCCGCATCCGCGAAAAAGGTCGCTTTGAAGTTCAGGAAGCGCTGGACCTCATGGTCCAGGCCTGCCAGGGAGTTGGCTACGCCCACAGGGCTGGACTGGTCCACTGTGACATTAAGCCCCATAACATACTTGTCAGTCTGGACGGACGCGTGAAAGTGACTGACTTTGGGATCGCGCGAGCGCTCGCGACAATCTCCCCGGAAGAGCGCAGCGACGTGGTGTGGGGCTCTCCGCTCTATTTTTCCCCGGAGCAAGCCGCGGGCTTGCCGCCTTCCCCCGCTTCCGACGTGTATTCTCTGGGCGTTATCCTGTATGAAATGCTGACAGGTCAGCTCCCATTCAACTCTGCGGATGCCTCTGAATTGGCGCGGATGCACCGCGAAGTGCAGCCGGTCGCCCCACGCGTGCTCAACCCGGACATCCCCAAACCACTGGAAGATATCATCCTGAAAGTGCTTTCCAAGGAACCTGCCGCGCGCTACCGCACTGCCGACCAATTTGGACGCCTGCTGGCCGGTCTGCAATCACTAAAGAACGGCAGCGCGCAGGCGCAGAGTGGGACGATCCCAAGCGCGACCGCCGCTCCCAGCCAGGCGGCAGCCCCTGCGCAAACACCCGCGCCAACGGAGACATCAGCTTACCCGGGCTCCCCGGACACGCTGGAAACCGAAACACCCGAAAAGAACAGCCCGGATTGGGGCACGCTGCTGCTGTGGTTGGTGGCTGGCGCGGCAATGTTTGGATTGATACCCTTCTGGCTCTACGTTTACCTGACTCTGAGACCCTGAGGTTCTGCATGCGCGCCACCATTTCCCCCTCCATCCTCTCCTCCAACCTGGCAAACCTCATGCATGAATTGTGTGAATGCGAGAGCGCCGGGGCAGACAAAATTCACATCGATGTGATGGACGGTCGTTTCGTCCCAAATATTACGTTTGGTCCGGTGATCGTCCGGGCCTGTAAGAAGGCGACCTCGCTGCCTTTGGACGTGCACCTGATGATTGTGGAGCCCGAAAAGCACCTGGAGGCTTTTGTGGAGGCGGGGGCTGACGCGATCACAGTACACTACGAAACCTGCCCGCACATCCATCGGACCTTGCACCACATCCGGGATTTAGGCGCGGCGCCCGGCATCACCTTCAACCCGGCCACGCCGGTGGAAAGCTTGCGGTATTTGGCGGGCATGTTTGACCATGTCCTGATCATGTCGGTCAATCCCGGTTTTGGGGGGCAGAAGTTAATCCCCTCGACGCTGGCGAAAGTGCGCGCTACGCGCGACCTGCTGCAGGAGATCGGCTCAGACGCGGTCATCCAGGTGGATGGCGGGATTGACGTGAACACCATCGCGGCGGCTTATGAAGCTGGCGGCAGGGATTTTGTGGCGGGCACGGCTGTGTTCGGGCATCCCGGCGGGATCAGCGCGGGGATTGCCAGCTTGCGGCAAGCTCTGGTTAAATGAAAAAAAGCCGCGTAAGCGACTTTTTATCAGAACCCGTGTTAATTAATTGTATGCTTTGGTCAGGGTCTTAATACAGCGCGCACAAAGAACTTTGCGAACTTTCTTGCCGTTTTCGAAGACAGTGATCCGCTGAAGGTTCGGGCGGAACTCACGCCGGGTTGCGACAAGAGAGTGGCTGCGATTATGACCGAAACTGGTTGATTTACCACAGTGATCGCACTTTGCCATCTCGATTTCCTTTCATACAGTATAATGTCGAGGTTGGGAAGGATTGACCGACCCAAGCAAGCGCTTATAATATCACACATCGGTATAGGAATCAAGGCGCGAATAGAGAAGAGAGACAACAATAAAATGACAAGTCAGCAAAACCCATTAGGACGAATTTACATTCTCCCTCAGGCGATTAAATCCGTTGCCCGGCATGCCACGCTGCAATCTTACGGGGTTATCAGTCTTGCCCCATCTAATGTGTTCGAAGCCGCCGCTCAACTTCTGCGTAAAAACAATTCTTATGGCATCAATGTCACAGCGGATAGCGAAGGTCTTTATCTGGACATCAACCTGGTGATTGAATACGGCTTACGCATCAAGACTGTCACCGATTCAGTCGCCGAAGCTGTTAAATATAACGTCGAGAGGACGATGGGCATCCCTGTGATCCGTGTCAACGTCCACGTCCGCGGCTTGAGAATCAGCAACCCGGATTAAGCAATTATTAACTATTATTTTTATCGAGGTCTTATGAATGGAAAGTCGATAGCCATTCTTTCTGAGGCTGAGCGGCACCGCCTGGTTCAGTCTCCTTTGGATGGCGAAGGTTTAAAATTATTGTTCGAAGCCGGACTCATCTGGCTGACAACCAACCAGCAGTATGTTAATTCCCTCAATGTTTTCCCGGTTCCCGACGGCGACACGGGCACAAACATGGTGCTTACCATGCAGGCGGCCTTCACGGAAGCTGAATCCAAGGCGACAAAAAATGTGGGCGAAATGGCGCACACCTTTGCCCAGGGCGCGCTGATGGGCGCGCGCGGCAATTCGGGCGTCATTCTTTCCCAAATCTGGCGCGGTTTTTCGCGCGCGCTGGACCATTATGACATCATGGACTGCGCGCTGTTCGTTCGCGCGCTGCAAGAAGCCCGCAACACGGCTTACAAGGGCGTCGTGCGGCCGGTGGAAGGTACCATTCTGACTGTCATCAAGGACATCACCGCGGCGGTGGAGAGCTCCCTAGCCAGCGATACCCGCTTGAGCGACTTACTCGTCACCATCGTCCAAGCTGGCGATGAGAGCGTAAAGCGTACGCCGGAACTTCTGCCGATATTGAAACAGGCCGGGGTAGTTGACTCCGGGGGAACCGGCTTGTTCTACATCTTTGAGGGAATGCTGCGCCTGCTGCAAGGTCAGCCGCTGGATGTTTCCACGGCGGTCGTGAAACCGCTGTCCGAACTGGAGCTTGCCAATACGCTGGAAACCGTAGAAGAAGGACAGGACTACGAGGTTGTGATCGATTTCACGCCGCATCCGCACTTCTCGCTTGAGAACTTTTACAACGGCTTGAGCGAGATCGGCACAAGCATCCAGGTGGGGGAAGGGGACGGCATCTACCGTATGCACATCCACGTTCCGCTGGATAAACGGTATGAGCCGATCGCCTATACTGAAGGTCTGGGCATTGTCAAGAAAATCGCGATGGAAAACCTGCAAGACCAGATGAATTCCAAGAAAGAAGAAAGCGCGAAGATAAAGTTTACTCCGGTCACGCCCGGGCAGGTAGCGGTGGTGGCGGTCTCCCCGGGAGAGGGACTGACCCGAATTTTCGCCAGCCTCGGCGTCGCGGCAGTCGTTTCAGGTGGACAAACCATGAACCCAAGCGTGAAGGAAATCGTCGCCGCGTTTGAGAATCTTCCGACCGACAAAATTATTATTCTGCCGAATAATAA
>JBCFBH010000002.1:84770-100137 GCA_038562595.1 Anaerolineaceae bacterium | reverse complement strand
AATAATAAAAACATCATCCTGGCGGCACAGAATGCCGCCAAGGTGAGCGTGAAACAAATCGCTGTTATCCCCACGCGCAACGCTCCGCAGGGTTTTGCTGCCATGCTGCGCTTGCTCCCGGAAGGAAGCCTGGAAGAAAACGAAGAAGCGATGATGGAAGCCATCACCGAAGTGCATACGGGTGAGATTACCACCGCGACCCGCGATGTGACCATTGAAGATGTGCATGTCGAGAAAGACAGCGTGATTGCTTTGCTCGATGGCAAGCTCATCATTTCCACACACTCCATCGACGACGCGCTTTCTCAATTGCTTTCCATTGCGCATGTGGAGGATTTTGAAAGGATTACACTTTTCTACGGCGAGGATATAAGCCTCTCGCACGTCAATCTGTTGACGGATAAAATCCGTGAGACCTACCCAGATCACGAAGTGGAAGTCCACGACGGCGGTCAGCCGTATTATCAGCTCATCGTGGCAATCGAGTAAATAAAAAAAAGAAGAAGCCGGCAAGCATATGCCGGTTTTTTTTGTTTCAAGGGCGTTACTCACCTTGTGGCTGGTTTGGATGAACGCAAGGCAACCCAGGGCCAGAATCGGGTATGATTATCCTCAGGTATGGCGAATATCAGCGAAAAATATGCGAAAATCTTCCGTCTGGAAGCCGTAAAAGGTTACCAGGACAAAGTTGTGATGGGCGGTTTGCAGCGACTGACCGCCGCCTGGCTTTCGGACGCGCGCGAAGCGAGCTTGCCTGAAAAGCTGATCGCGGAGGTTGCCGGAAAGCTTGGAAGCTACCACGAGCAAAGCACCACCGCCCGCCGGCAAACGCTCTTGGAAATTGGCAACCTGCTGCAAATCCCCGGCCTGCGCGAACTTCCGCTGCCGCCCACGGAGAGAGCAACTCCCGCGCCTGCTGCCGCACCGCAGACCGAACAGCCAAGCAAGCCTGCAAAAAAGGCGGAAAACCCGGCTTCCCGCAAACTGAGCAGCGCCGCTCTGCCCGATACAGGCAGCTCCGGGCTGCACGCGCCAGTCATCAAAATCCGGGGGATAGGCGAAAAGCAAGCCAAAAACCTGGAAAAACTGAATGTATTTACCATCAAAGACCTGCTTTATCTTTTCCCGCGCCGTTATGACGATTATTCACAGCTGAAATCCATTCAGCAGCTGCGCTACGGCGAAGAAGTGACCATCCTCGCGAAGGTTGTGGATATGAATTCCATCCGCACCGGCCGCGGCAGGCTTATCAACGAGGTTATTGTTTCGGATGCCACGGGCATGCTGCGGCTGGTCTGGTTCAACAATGCTTATCTGGAGCGCAACCTGAAGGTGGGCATGTTCATTACGATTTCCGGAAAGGTGGAAACCAGCACCGGCAGGCTGGCAATGTTCCACCCGGACTATGAATCTGTAGACCAGCAGCAGTTAAACACCAACCGGATTGTGCCGGTTTATCCCCTCAGCAGGCAAATTACCCAGCGCTGGCTGCGCAAAACCCAATTCAATGTGGTGCAATTCTGGGCTCCCAGAGTGCCGGAATTTCTGCCGGCAGAGGTGCGCGAGAGCGCGCAGCTTATCCCGCTTCAGGAAGCTTTGACGCAAATCCATTTCCCGGATACGCAGGAACTGCTGCGCAGCGCCCAAAAAAGGTTCGCGTTTGACGAGATTTTCCTGCTTCAGTTGGGGGTCATCCGGCAAAAACGACAGTGGCAGGGTCTGACCGGCACAGCCTACACCGTGAGCGACGCATGGTTGGCGGAACGCGTCCGCGGGCTTCCGTACGCGCTCACGAACGCGCAGGTGAAAGCTTTGGCAGAAATCCGCAAAGATGTCGGCAGCCCACACCCGATGAACCGCCTGCTGCAAGGCGATGTCGGTTCGGGGAAAACTATCGTCGCGGTATTGGGAATGTCCATCGTCATTGAGGGTGGAGCTCAGGCGGCTTTGATGGCGCCGACCGGCATCCTGGCGGAACAGCATTACCGCACCATCCTGCGCCTGCTAACCGAAGCAAACGCGCAGCATTCTGCTTACCTTGCGCCGGAACAAGTCCGGCTGTTGACTGGCGACACCAGCACAGCGGACCGACGCGAAATCCTGAAAGGTCTGCAGTCCGGGGATGTGAAGCTGCTGGTAGGCACGCACGCCTTAATTGAGGACCCGGTCGCTTTCCAGAACCTGCAAATGGTGGTTGTGGATGAGCAGCACCGCTTTGGAGTGCAGCAGCGCGCGGCTTTGCGGGCGAAAGGTGAAAATCCGCACCTGTTGGTGATGACCGCCACGCCCATTCCGCGCTCGCTGCAGCTGACGGTGTTTGGCGATTTGGACGTGAGCGTGATGGACGAAATGCCCGCTGGCAGGCTTCCTATCCAGACCCGGATTGTTTACCCTTACGAACGGCACACCGTTTACGAACTGATTGAGGAGCAGGTGCAGGCCGGGCGTCAGGCCTTCATTATCTACCCGCTGGTGGAACAGGGCGAAAACGAAGAAGCCAAGGCAGCGGTGGAGGAACAGGAGCGCTTACAGAGGGAGGCGTTTCCACACCTGCGGGTCGGGCTGGTGCACGGCAGGATGAAGCCAGCGGATAAAGATGCGGTGATGCTTGCCTTCCGCAACAAAGCGTTTGACATTCTGGTTTCCACATCGGTTGTGGAGGTGGGCGTGGATATTCCCAACGCCACGATGATGGTTATTGAGGGGGCAAACCGCTTTGGCCTGGCGCAGCTGCACCAATTCCGCGGTCGCGTCGGGCGGGGGGACGCGCAATCCTTCTGCATTCTCATTCCCGAAAGCGACAGCGCGGCGGAAAACGAACGTCTGACTGTGATGACCCAGACCAACGACGGCTTTGTGCTGGCGGAGAAAGACCTCCAACAGCGCGGTCCGGGAGACTTTTTGGGGACCAGGCAGGCAGGCTTTGTGGATTTGAAGATGGCGAACCTGGCGGATGTGCGTCTGATCCAAAAAGCTCGCGCGATCGCCGAGCAGGTGCTGGAAAAAGACCCTGACCTGGAAACTGATGAAAACCAGGCGCTTAAGCGCGCCGTGGAAAATTTCTGGCCGTCCGCGGACGGTAATGGAGATGTGAGCTGATGAGCAAAGTGCTGTTCCCAGGGACTTTTGACCCCATCCATTACGGGCATATCGATATAGCCAGGCGCGCCGCGCGCCTCTTTGACGAAGTGGTCGTGGCGGTTTATGATAAACCGATCAAGTCGCTTTTGTTCAGCCCTGAGGAGCGCATCGCGCTGGTGAAACGCGCCTTTGAAGGGCTGCCCAATGTGAGCGTGACGGGTTACCAGGTGTTGACGGTGACCTTTGCCCGGCAAATTGGCGCCCAGGCAATCGTGAGAGGGCTGCGCGTTTTCTCTGATTTTGAGTACGAGTTCAGAATGGCGCTGGCTAACAAACGCCTTGAGCCTGAAATCGATGTTATCGCTCTCATCACCACGGAGAAAAACACCTTTCTGTCTTCCAGCACAGTCAAGGAAATTGCTTCCCTTGAGGGCGATGTCTCCAGCATGGTGCCGGATTTTGTGCAGGCGGCGCTTAACGAAAAGTTTTCACAGCTGGGGCACAACCAGACGCTTGTGCCGGGTACCTCGCTCAAGGACTGAACTGAATTGGACTTACGCATTTAGCACAACATTGCCCACGCAAGGAAAATATCCGAAGCGACCAGCGATTTAGAAACACTTGCGCGTATGCACCAAATTAATGATAAACTGAATAAACTCCATTTCATTAGCACACACGGAGACAGACATGGATATCCTTCATCTGGTAGACCGCCTGGAAGAGTTGTTCAATAACAGCAGACCTATCCCGCTGAGCCGGAGCGTGGTTGTGGATGAAAATGCCTTTATGGATATCATCGACCAGATGCGCATTTCCATTCCCGACGACATCAAGAAGTCTCAGCAGATCATCGCCCAGAAAGACCGCATCCTGGCGCAGGCACAGGAAGAAGCCAACCGAACTCTGGCGCTGGCGCGTGAAAAAAGCGAGAAGATGATCGAGAAAAGCGACATTTATCTGGCGGCGCAGGCGAAAGCGGAGCAGATTACCGAGCAAGCCCACCGCGAAGCCGGACGTACACAGCTGGATGCTGACCGCTACGTGGTGGAGACGCTGACAAAACTTGAAGCGGAAATGAACCGCATCCTGGCGCAGGTTCGCAACGGAATAAAAACACTTCAGGCAGAGGAACAAATCACTCCGCCTGAAGATGCCGATTGAAGAATTAGGATTGCTGCGCTTGCGGCGCGTCCTGCTGGTCAGGCGCGCTTTTTTTCTTTTTCGCGCGGGACGCTGCGGCGCGGGGCTTGCGGCTGATGGGCTTATCTGCCAGGGCGGCCGTCAGAACCTCATCCATGTGCTCCACCAGCTCAATGCGAATGTTCGCCAACACTTGCGAGGGCACCTCGCGCAGGTCCTTTTCGTTCTTGCGCGGCAGCAAGACCGTAGTGATGCCCGAACGGTTGGCAGCCAGCACTTTTTCGCGCACGCCGCCGACCGGCAAAACCCGTCCGCGCAATGTAATCTCTCCGGTCATAGCCACGTCATGCCGGACCGCGACACCCAACACAGCGGATGTGAGGGCAGTCGCCAGGGTGATACCTGCGCTGGGGCCGTCCTTGGGGATTGAACCTTCCGGGACGTGAATATGGATGTCCATCTCCTCAAAAAAGTCGCTGGGGATCTGGAACGCTTCCTGTTTGGATTTCAAATAGGAGAGTGCAGCCTGCGCGGACTCCTGCATGATCTCACCGATCTGCCCTGTCATCTGCAGGTTGCCTTTGCCTTCCATGACCAAAACTTCCACGGGCATAATCTCACCGCCGTTTTCAGTCCAGGCTAAGGCTGTTGCCATGCCGATTTCATCGTTTTGTTCCGCCACCGCAGGGAAGAATTCCGCCGGACCGAGCAATTCAGCGACGTAATCCGCGCTGATTTCCACCGGCAGGGCTTTCTGTTCCGACTTAAGCCTGGCAATCTTGCGCAGAACAGAGCCGATTTCGCGTTCGAGATTGCGCACGCCGGCCTCGTAGGTATAACCTTCCACCAGAGCTTTCAGCGCTTCAAGTTGGAACAAAATTGGCTCCCCGTCCAGGCCGCTTTCTTCCATCTGCTTCGGGATGAGGAACTGATTGGCGATAGCGATTTTTTCTTCCAGGATGTAACCGGGAAATTCAATTAACTCCATGCGGTCCAACAGCGCGGGGGGGATGCTGGCGATGGTATTTGCCGTGGTGATGAAAAGCACCTTCGAAAGGTCGTAAGCCACCTCCAGGAAGTGGTCGGAGAAAGCATAATTTTGCTCCGGGTCCAAGACTTCCAGCAAAGCCGCGGCCGGGTCTCCCTGGAAATCCGCATTGAGCTTGTCAATCTCGTCCAGCATGAAGACGGGATTAATTGTTTTAGCTTTGCGCATAGTCTGCAGGATGCGCCCCGGCAGAGCGCCCATGTAGGTGCGGCGGTGTCCGCGGATTTCCGCTTCATCGTGCACGCCGCCCAGCGAAACCCGCACAAAGTTGCGCTCCAACGCATCGGCGATGGACTTCCCCAGGGAGGTTTTGCCTGTCCCGGGAGGGCCTACGAAACACAGGATTGGCTGCCGGTTGCGTTTTGGTTTCAGGCTGCGCACCGCCAGATATTCCAGAATTCGGTCTTTGGCTTTTTGCAGACCGAAATGGTTCTTCTCCAGGATCTCCCTGGCGTGATTGATGTCGAGATTGTCTTCCGTTTCTTTATCCCAGGGCAGGTCCACAACCCAATGCAAATACGTGCTGATCAGCCCGTTTTCCGGGGAGAGCGGGGGAGTGTTGGCCAGCCGGTCCAGCTCCTTATCTACGGCTTCCCGAGCTTCCTGCGGCAGAGCAATCTCCGCCAAGGCCTCACTGAGCGCCTGATACTCCGCATCCCCTGGTTTGCCCTCATTCAGCTCGCGCTGGAGTGTGGAGATCTGCTCACGTAAGTAATTTTCACGCTGGTTTTGGTCCAAAGTAGATTGGACCCGGTATTGTATTTCACCCTCCAGTTCCCGCAGCCGAATCTCCTGTTTCAGGTTGCGCAAAGAAGCTTCCAACCTTACAACGCTGTCGGTCTCTATGAGGAATGCCAGGCGGTCTTCCTCTGAAAGATCCAGGGTGGACAAAACCATGTCCGCCAGGTCACCGGGGTCTTCCACACTGCTGACAAACTCAACGACTTCATCATTAAGGAACTCTACCAATTCGGCGTAATGATTGAATTCGTCGACCACAGCCCGCTTCAGCGCGGTCAGCGAGTTGGATTTGCGGTGGCGCGATTTTATAGGCAGGCCGCGCAGCATCAGCTGGCCGTCTTCCTGCCAGATATCTTCAATTTTCAGTCTATGCCGGGCTTGCAGCAGTACGCTCTGGCGTTCGTTGTCCAGGTTCATCAGGCTGCCTATTGCGACTTCCAATCCGATTTCTAGATAGCGTTTCTCTGGTTCTTCCGAACTTGTGGGGTCGTTGAAATCCTCCTTGGAAAAGCACGCAAAGAGCGTCTGGTTGTTTAGGTAGGCTTTCTGAAGCGTCTTCAGAGTGTCCGGATCGTCCATCAACGTCAGCGGCATCATCGCATGCGGCAGCAGAAGCGATTCCTCAAGGTCAATCGCGGGACCGACAAGGTAACCGTCCTGGTCTGGTTTCTGGTCTCTCACATTGTTTAAATTGCTCAGGCTGGCAAATCGGGAGATTTGAAACGGTTCATCACGGTTCATTTGATTAAAAAAGAAAGGGTCGCGATACACAAAAATTTACTCCTCGGATGGTGACTTCAGGAGTAAATATTATACCCGGAACTACACTGCCCCGCTCCGGCTGGAGAACCAGATATCCCGCGCAGCCGCGGCAATAAAAATGCTGCCGGCTACGATAATCCCGCAGTCCGTGCCAGCCAGCTCCAAAGCGCGTGTCAACGCGTCCTCTGCGGGGCTGAGCGCTTCCACGGGCAGGCCGTACGGGCGGATGCGTTCCAATAGTTGGAGTGGGTCTGCTGCGCGCGGATGGGTGGACAGGGTTGTGATTACCCGTTCCACGCGCGGAAGAATCGCGCTCAGCATCGCATCCAGTTCCTTATCCGCGGACGCGCCAAAAACAAGCAGAAATTTTTGCCCGGGGAAATAATCATCCAGACTTTGCCGCAGCCGGTTCATCGAATCGCCGTTATGTGCGGAGTCGATTACGACAGGCGGGTTTTCCCGCAGGATTTCAAAGCGCGCGGGCCACTCCACCTGCCCAAATCCTTTGCGAATGTCCTCGCGGGAAAGCGTCAGCCCCCTGGCGCGGGCCTGCTCCAACGCGCCGAGCGCCGTGAGAGCATTTTGCGCCTGGTGCGCGCCCAATAAGGGCAAATGAAGCTTCACCTCCGGGTTTGTCAGGGAGCTTGGGTACGCAGTGCTCTTGTCTCGTGCCGTGATGGCAAGTTCCTGCCCCCGCAGAGAATGGCTGAGGATCCTCAGCCTGTAGTCCTGTTCCACGCGCGTAAGCGGCGCCTGCCTTTCCGCGGCAATTCGCGCCAGCTCCTGCTCTGCCTCCGGTTGTTGTGGTGAAATGACCGCCGGTACGCCGGGTTTGATGATGCCGCCTTTTTCATAAGCAATCTCGGTCAATGTACTCCCGAGGATGGCAGTGTGATCGTAAGAAATGGGGGTGATGACGGACACCAGGGGAGTGATGATATTCGTAGCATCCAAGCGGCCCCCCAGCCCCACTTCCACCACGGCGATGTTCACCTGGCATTCATGAAAGTGCTGAAACGCCAGCGCTGTCATCAACTCAAAGGTGGTAATCTCGGGCACTTCACGCGTCAGCGGGCGGATGCGAGCGATGAGGTCTACAAGCGCCTGCCGTTCAATTTGCTTGCCGTTAATCTGGATGCGTTCCGTAAACTCCTGCAGATGGGGGGAAGTATACAAGCCGACTTTGTACCCCGCGGCGCGCAGAGCGGAGGCGCACAGCGAGGCGGTGGAACCCTTGCCTTTCGTGCCCGCCACGTGGATGCTCAGGAATTTGTCCTGCGGATTGCCCAGCAAGTCCATCATCCGGCGCATGCGGTCCAGCTTGAAGAAACGGTGACTGTCGTCCAGGTGGCGCTTCATGCTGAAATCGATGAAGCTGTAAATAAAATCGAGCGATTCCTGATATTCTTGTTCGAGATTCTCCATACGCAACTTCTCGCGCCTCAATTATATCCTCATGAAAACATAAACCCGGCGTTTCACGCTGAAACACCGGGCAAGGTAGTCAGAAATTTCCCGATTTACTTGGCAATAACATCCACAAGCAGAACATAACCAATGATGGAAAAGCCATTGCCGCGGAATTCCACCAGCAGGCACTCGCGGTTGAAATTGTCAAAGCGCCGCTCCGGCATCGGCAGCAGCGTGAGCGTGGTGCCCTGCGGAATGCGGCCGGTAGCAATGTAGCCTTCGTAACAGTCGTTGCGGGCGTAGACCTGCCGGACTGTTTCCACGTACATCACGGGAGTAGGTGTGGCAGTTTTGGTTGGGGTGGGCGAGTAATCCGGCGTGGGTGTGAGCGTCTTGGTGGGCGTCGGGGTAATTGTGGGGGTGAGCGTGATAGTAGGCGTGAAGGTGACCGTGGGGGTACGGGCGAGGTTGCGAGCTTGGATGGAATTGCTGACGCTGCGCGTAGCCACACTGATGAGCAGCCCCAGCACGATGATTGCCAGGAGACCTCCCACGGCGGCTACCAGGTAACTGAGCGAGAGTCCGCGTTTGAGCGTCAGTACCTGGGGGTCGTTGGGGAAGCGCTTGCGCACCCCGCGGCTGATGAGAAAAGCGTTCAGCGCGAAAAAGCGGCTGCCGCTTTTCTGGGCTTCCAAGGCGCGGTTGATGGCATCCTGATTGGCTTCGATATCCGACTCCAGGCTGCTGATTTCGTTCTCCAGCAGCAGGCTCTGCGAATCGTATGCATCGAGCTGGCGCAGGAGGTCCAGGTTTTCGCGCGCGCCGGCGATTTTCTGCAGCGCGTTGGCGAGCGTGGGTGCCTCGGCTGCGTCTTTGCTCAGGCGCTGAGTATTATCCAGCAGCGACTGGATGGTGGCGGGGATGAGCAAGTCCAGGCGGTTTTGCAGGCGGCTGATCTGGGAGATGCTGCCGTATTTCATGCGCAAGCGTTCCAATTTGCTCTTAGCGTCCGCCAACTTGCCTGGCGGGATTTTTCCGCTCAGGCTGACGATATCACTGACCTCTTCGAGCAGGGAGATATCTGCGCGCACTTCCGAGGCTTTATCCAGATACTCCGGGATGGCCACCGCGCTGGCGGCTGTCTGAATTTTGCCAAGCGCCTGGACCAGCTCTCCTTGCGAAAGCAAATTCAGACCTTCTTTGTAAACATCATAAGCCTGCATCTGGTTTTCCAGGTCGTGGCGCAGTTCTTCGCCTTCACGCCAGCGTTTGATGCCGGCGTCCTGCAGGTGGTCAAAGGCTTCGTCCAGGTAGTTCAGAGCAACCTGGTAGCGGAAAACGCGCGCCGCGCTTTGGGCTTTCCCATACGCTTTGCCAGCTTCCGGAGGCAGCGCGACGGATGGGATATTTCCTGAGCGCAGGAACTCTTCAGCTTCCGCGTGGTGCTCTTCCGCCCGGGACCAGCCGGGTTCCATTTGCATCACTTTTTCGTAAAGTGGGATGGCAGCCTGGTAATTGCCTTTGTAAAAGAGCTCTTCGGCTTCGTCCATCATCCGTTCGGCTTCCGGGTCGTGGCTGGATTGGAAGAACTTCCGTAAGGGGTCGATGCCGGCGTCGCTCTGCAGATCCAGCCGCCTGGCGGGGGAAGGTGGCAATGGGGATTCGGCGGTGGGAGTGGGCGCTTCTGTTTGGACGGGTTCTGCCTGGCTGGCTATCCGACGTCCGCGTTCCCGTCGGACTTCTCGCAGCAAGCGGTTTGCTTCGTCAACGTCATCCAGGTCCACCTCATCCGAGATGCGGTGGGTGGCCAGAGCTTCCAGATAGGTCGATAGCGCGTTTTCTACCTGCAGCAGTTCGTCATCCGCAGGGTTGTTTTTTTTCAGTAAAGTCTTGGCCTGTTCAATGAGGTCGAGAATCATTGGAGGCTCCTTTCAGGCGAACAATAGGGTAAGCTGATTATAGCCGTTTGCTGACAAGGAATTGCAGATGCTCGCGCATCTCGGCGGCGCTGAGGAAAGCTCCGTCCAGAGCCTTCTCCAGAAAGCGCATTTCTTCCTGATTCAGACGGTTCTGGACGTCATAGGAATAAGAGGCTTTGAAGTGCCTGGGGGCGCTGGCGATGTCTTCCGGGCGGTTGGGGCCAACGGCAACCGAGCCTGGTGCCTGGCGGCCGGTAAAAATGTGGTGCATGGCACGGGAACTGAACTGCACCAGGTCGAACTGCAGCACTTCGGGCTGCATGTTTTCCGGCTGCCAGTGACCGATGTTCCAATCGATCATGATCACTTTCTGGCGGTATTCGTTCCAGTAGTAATGCAGCAGCTTATGGTCCAGGAAGGTCGCGCCGCGCTGGTGCGCCTGGGCGAGAATGTCGCAAATCTGGATGGAAATATCCAGAACCTGCTTCATGGTCAGGTTTTTGGCGAAATTCCCGCGGGTATAGCCGGCGTCGCAGAGCATATAAAGGTTATCTTCCCAGCGCCGTTCCAGGATGAGGAATGGCAGCCAACCGTCAGCAAGGCGTTCATCCATTTGCTCCAACAAGTCGTCTGTTTCTTCTGGAGAAAAGATGGCCAGCTTTCCGCTGACTTGAAGCGCGTTGGCTTTTTGTTCCGCGTCTTTGGAGAGAGGCGCCAGTTCTGAAGGCCAGACGCTGCTGGGGTCGGGTTTGAGGAAGCCGCCCTGCAGCATAGCAGTGAGGCCTTGAATGCCGTTCAGACCAGCCAGAATGCGGTACTCCTCCAGAAATAGTGGTTTCGCGTAGGATATCTTGTCGTGCCGCATCACCTTAAAGGCCGGGTCGCGTTTGTAGCCGCCGCTGTTTGCTTCGTCCTTCAGCAAAAAGACCCTGGCGCTGGAGCCAGCGGCTTCGGGAATGGCGTAATCGTGATTTCCAGCCGTCAGCCAGGTATCCAGCGGCTCAGAAAGATACAATCCGTTTTGGGGGTTTAGTTTTTTCTCTATCATGTTAACCGTAAATTCCGGCTATTTTACCATTTTTGTTTAGGGGTTTCGTTGAAGATATCAATATCCTTGGAAGCAAGTTCCTGGAACCAGGCTGTCAGCGGATGCGCTGGGTCAAGCGTTTCCAGCAGGCTGGCGGCTTGTTTCCACTCGGTTTGTTTCAGCACCTGATTGTACTGCTCCTGCCACAGGCGGATGCGGGAGGGTTTCCGCGAAGGCGGTTCCAGCAGGGCGTAAATCTGACCGAGCGCAAACATCATGTCCCCGGCGCTGTTCCATGCCAGACGGGAACGGGCAATCCCAGGTCGGGCGAGCGCGAGCAGCGTGCGCTCCAGAGTCTGGAGGTGGCGGGAGAGCTGCTGCAGAGATTGGTTGATACCGCTGAAGGCAGACTGGTTCATCAGGACCAGCCAGCGCAAAGGGCGGGAGGAGGTTTGTTCCAGTTCCTGCCAGAAAGCAAAAAATTGCGTCTGAGCCTGTTCCGCGAAACTTATCATCTCGCGCACATTTTCGGGGAAGACGCCCGTTTCCTGCAGGCGGCGCCAATTCTCCACAAGCTGGCTCAGAGCATTTACGCAATCGCTCAGGGCGGTGGGGAGAGCGTTGGTGCACGTGAATTCAGCCAATGCTTCCCAACGCATTTGCTTCAACAAGGTCAGGGCGGGCTGCAGGGTAGAGCGCCAGGTCTTTTGGGCTTCATGCGCGGATAGAACCACGCGCCAACCGTGCAGTTCCGCTGGCGGCTCCTCACTGAAAGCTGCTCCAGTATTGAGATAGGAATCCTTCCAGCGTTTCAGGTAGTCAAACACGTTCAGGGCCTGAACGACGTTTTGTTTATCCGCGGGCGGGAAAGCTGAGCTTTCTACTGTCTGGGTTTGCGCGGGCAGCAGACTAAACAGGTTTTCAAAGCCCTGGGCTAAGAGGCGGTACGGACCATAGACCTCAGGCAGAACGGATTTGAGCAGGGATAGCGCATGAGGCAGGTCCTGGTCTTCGCGCAGCGCCTTATGAAAGCCAGCCAGCGCTTCTTTCTGGGCGGCGTTCATCCTGGTTGAACCTGAGAGTGTTTGGAATTCGATGATGATTTCGCCATACTCTAACCAAGGGATGGGCCACTGGTTATTTTCTGCTTGCAGGCGCAGTGACTCCTCATCCGAGGCGTCCGCGAGAGCTTCCACGCACTGTATCAGGCTGGTGAACCAGGCGGGTTGGCTCAGGAACTTGGCAACATCCGGTTTGCGCGCGAGCATCCCACGCCCAAACGCATTCACGTTTTGCCCGGGTTGGAGTCCATGGGAGAGTTCAGCCATCCAGCTTTGCAACTTTTCGATACCTGCTGCTATCTCTCGCAGATACGGCATCGTTGGTTCCAACAAGAAAAGATTGAGCAGCGCGTCCATAGATTTTTGAAGTTCAGCTTCTGTCCAGAAGGTCAGAATTTCACGGGTTTTGGCCAATTCCAGGTTGAGAGCCTGAGGCAGCGTTTGGGGCAGGTATGTCAGGTGCGCGCCGGGGGAGCGCAGCAGGTCTCGCAGCCGCAGGAGCTTATCCCCGAGCATTTCTCCGTTCGAAAGCTGCTGCCAGTTGGCGGTCAGGCTTTCAAGGCTGCCTGCGAAGGTTTCGAGCGCTTCCGCTGCTTCTGATTCAGCCGGGAATTCCTGACGAGTGTGCAGCAGGCGCGTGTAAGTTTCATCCAGGCACGCCCGCAGCTGGTCCAGCAGGGTGTCGCGCAGGGCATCCGGTACCCCGAAAGCGCTGCGCATAGCCAGTTGTATATTGGTAAGGCGCGGTACATTTCTGGAGCCAGACCTGGCTCCTTCCAGTTCCCAGATTGCGCCAGGCAGGTCGTTCGCGATGGTTTTGGACAGTACGACCGGAAAAGACGGCCGGTCGTAAGCGTCTTCCAGACTGAGCAGATAATCTACCAACTGCCAGCTCTGGTGATCTTCTTCCGGCAGGTAAGTTCGCAGTAGTTCTATCAGCGCGTGGATATCCGGGTAGGCCTTCTCGCCTGCAAGGCGCAGGGCAAAGCGCTTTACGGACTGCAGGGCGGGCTGGGTCTGCACCTGGACGCCCAGCCTTCCCAGCGCTTGTTTTAGCTCAAGGATATCTCGCAGCTCCGCCAGGCTGTTAATCTGGCGGGAACTTTTATCGAAAGCCAGTTGGTATTCCTTAACGCGCATGGAAAGATAAGTTTCCATGTATTCCACGCGGTGCTGCAGTTGCAGAAGCGCTTCAGGTGTGAGGTTGGAGGCATCCTTGGGCCAGTCAATTTCGGAAATCAACTCCGGGGCAATCTGGTTCAAAAGCAGGCTGCCCTCGTTGATAAATTGCTGGTAGTCCAGGTTTACCGGGTGTTGGGCGTGCTGGGTTTCCGAGGTGTCAAAAAACAAGCCGTTGCCCCAGTCGATGAAAGAGAGCGTGTTGCTTGTTTCATCCCAAAAGATATGCTCCATCTTGACATCATTCCAGGCGATGCCCTGGGCATGCACTCGTGATAAGAGCACGAACAGACTTGAGAGTACCTTCAGAACCAGCGTTTGCGAGAACGAGGCGTTCTTTTGAAGCAGGTTCTTTAGCAGGCTGGAAATCGCGATGCCGCGCACCTCTTCACTGACGATAAACAGCGCGGCGGTCTTGGAGGTGCCTTCAGGGCTCTGGTCCAGAAGCAGGGGGGTGTGCACTGTCAGATTGTTGCGGCGCGCGTCAAGTCCGTTCAGGGCGGCCAGCACCTTGCCTTCATTCTCAATCTGGACAGCCTGCCGAACAATTGTTCCGCCGGACACATTCTGCACCGGGCGCTTCATCAACCCGCGGTCCCGACCAAGTTCAGTTTGCACGCGCAGAACCTCGCCAGCGTCACCTTTGCCAATCTGCTCGCGCAGCTGCCAGTGAAATTTGCGTCCAAAAACTGTGCTTGCCATGCCGCCATTATAAACGAGATAGAAACCCAAGGCTTCAGTGGGTAAAGCCTGCTTTTTTGGCTGAGACGAACCTAGAGAAATGCGATACGAGAAAAAGGGGGCGTGCAGGAGTAAAAAGGCACGGATATGCGTCTATCCGTGCCTTTTTGGCTCCTTAATGTGAGGGGTTAATTTCCATGCAGTGAAAGGTAGCGTGCTTCCAACAGCGGATAATCCGCGAAGCATTGCCAGCGCACGGAGTAAACCGCGCTGTGGATGTCATAATCCGGATTGTCAAAGGTGACCACATAGGGTTCCAGATAATCCAGGACGTGGATCTTCACCAGGGCGTCGTTCTCATCCGTCCAGATTTGCTGGTGTTCTGAGGTCATCGTGGCTTTATCCACAGTGTAACCGTCGGTGGTGTATTGGTCATAGACATAATCCACCAACTGCTTGCGCATGGAAACGCGGTCCACATACCCGAACGAGACGTTAAAGGCATCTTCGCACAGTATCAGAAGACCGTCGTCATCGTAATATTCCCCCAGCAGGATTTCTTCATAGCCGTCAAGCATGCCCGCCTGCACCATGACCCCTACCTGCGCATCGTCAAGTTGATTCTGCAAATCTCCAATTTCACCCTCCAGCTCGGTGACGCGCGCAGCTGATTCCGCCGTCTGGGCGGCTTGAGCCTGCAACTGTGTAATCTGGGCAGCCAGAGCTTCTTTTTCGCTTGTGAGGCTTTGTTTTTGAGCTTCAAGGTCTTGCAAGTCGCGCTGCAAGTTGCTTACTTCAACCGCGTAAGCAGTTAAGGTGGGGGAATAATCCACTTGTGGGGTTTGGGCTGCCTGGGGACTACAGGCAGCCATGATAAGGCTTATAAAAACACACAGGATCGGAATCGTTTTACGCATTGGTTTCTCCTTTATGAATTGTGAAAAAAATCGCTAGAAATAATTTTATCATCCCGAGTGTGCTCTGGGAGGCGCAAAATGATGGATTGAGGCAGATTTCATGCGCAGGCAAGGGGCAAATCGGGAGCTTGAGTTCGATTGCCGCATTTTAAAAGAAAACAATTTTAAGAATTCTACCAGCAGCTGGAAATTTCTCCAGGAAAATTGCTTAGTATTTTTATTCGAGTTCTATCCCAGCGAAACGAGCCAACTCATAGAATATTCTCCGGATTGATTGGATGCCAGACTGGACTGACTTTTCATCAAGCGCAAGCGCAAAATCAGCCGTGCCTGCGCAAGAATTCGAATAGAAAGAGCCTGATGTAATGAAAAAATACAGCTTCGTTTAAATCCTGGTT
>JBCFBH010000002.1:82202-84760 GCA_038562595.1 Anaerolineaceae bacterium | reverse complement strand
AACCCCCGGAAGAAGCGCCAGTTGAATAGCATCTGGATTTGGAACCGAAACGCCAGACGAGCTCTCGCCTGGCGTTTTTCTGTTTTCGTTAGGAAGGCTGCCAGGTCTCAGGGCAAGGTGTTCCCGGCGGCGCGGTAGATGCTGTACCATTCTTCCCGGCTCAAGAGGATGTCCGCAGCCTGTACGCATTCCTTCAGCCTGGAAGGGTTCATCGTGCCAACGATAGGCTGCATCCTGGCAGGGTGGCGCAGGAGCCAGGCCAGCGCGATGGTGGTGCTGCTTACGCCGTACCGCGCGGCAAGCTGCTCGAGGCAGGCGTTCAACTCGGGGAAGTCCGGATTGTTAACAAAAACACCGCCAAAATAGCCGTGTTGGAAGGGAGACCAGGGCTGAATGGTGATGTCGTGCAGCCGGCAGTAATCCAGCACGCTGCCGTCCCGGTCCAGCGCAGCGTCTTCGTTGGTGTTCACATGGGTGCCGTTGGAAATCATGCCGGAATGCATGATGCTGAGCTGGAGCTGGTTGGCATGCAGCGGCTGGCGCACATACTTTTTCAGCAGCGCGATTTGCATTGGCTTGTGGTTAGAAACGCCAAAATGGCGGACTTTGCCTGCCGCTTCCAGCACGTCAAAAGCCTGCGCCACCTCCTCCGGCTCTACCAACGCGTCGGGGCGGTGCAGCAGCAGGACGTCCAGATATTCCGTTCTCAGACGGGCCAGACAGCCGTCCACCGCGGAAAGGATATGTTCCTTCGAAAAATCGTACATGCCATTACCGATGCCGACCTTGGACTGGAGAATGAGAGTTTCGCGCACGGATGGGCTCATATGAACGGCTTTGGCGAAGATTTCCTCGCACATGCCACCGCCGTAGATATCCGCATGGTCGAAGAAGTTCGCTCCAAGCGCGAGCGCTGACTGCACAAATATTTCCGCTTCAGCGGGCGCGAGCGTTTTGATACGCATGCAGCCAACACCGACCACCGGAACCTGCATGCTTGAACTGCCGAGTTGAATTGTTCTCATTGCGACTCCTGGTTACTTATTTCCTTGATTGTCTTTCTGGTTACTGAACCTGAAATAATTTCTGTCAGGCGGCTATGTTGCAGGTGGCTAAAACTCGAACTCTTTGGCGCGGTACTGCAATGCTTCCGCCAGATGGGTCTGACCTATCTCCGCGCAGTCTGCCAGGTCGGCGATGGTGCGGGCCAGTTTTAGCACGCGGTGATACCCCCGGGCGGTCAGCTGCAGCTGGCGCATTGCGGTTTGCATCAGCGCCTGGGTAGGAGCGTTCAGCACGCAAAAGCGGCGCAGCTCGGCCGGGCTCATATCCGCATTGGAAAAAAGCGCTGTCCCCGCGAAGCGTTCGCTTTGGCGCTGGCGTGCCAACTCCACGCGCTCACGGATGGCAGCTGAGCTTTCCCCCTGGCGGGAACCGCTGAGCTTTTGATAATCCACGCGCGGAACGTGAATGAGCATGTCAATCCGGTCAAGCAGCGGACCGGAGATGCGTTTTTGATAAGTGGTGATGGCCCCGGGCGCGCAGGTGCACTGTTTGAGGGTGTCCCCGTAGTAACCACATGGGCAGGGGTTCATCGCGCCGATTAACATGAAATTGGCGGGAAAGGTGAGCGTGCCGTTGGCGCGGCTGATGGTGACGCGCTTGTCTTCAATCGGTTGACGCAGCACTTCCAGGATGCGCTGCCCGAACTCCGGTAGTTCATCCAAAAAGAGCACGCCGCGGTGGGCCAGGGATATTTCGCCGGGGTGCGGCAGGTTGCCCCCGCCGACCAGCCCGGCATGGCTTATGGTATGGTGCGGGGCGCGGAAGGGGCGCGTTTGCATCAGCGGGGTATCCGCCGGCAGCATGTCGCAAATCGAGTAGATGCGCGTCACCTCGAGCGCTTCCTCGAGCGTCAGACCTGGGAGGATGGAATTTATCGCGCGGGCAAGCAGGGTTTTCCCGGCGCCGGGGGGCCCGGACATGAGCACGTTGTGGTTGCCGGCTGCTGCCACTTCCAGGGCGCGTTTGACGTGTTCCTGCCCTTTGATTTCGCTGAATTCGGTCTCGGGAAGCTGGGGAAGCTGCGGGCTGAAAGGCACAGCGGCGGCAGGCGCAATGGGCTGTTCGCCCGTCAGGTGCAGGTAGAGCTCCGCGAAGGAAGAAACCGGATAAACCGTGATATCCGGAATGAGGGCCGCTTCAGGGGCGTCCTCAGCCGGCACGAAGAGAGATTTGAAACCGGCCTGTCTGGCTGCCGCCGCCACTGCCAGCATCCCGCGCACATGCCGTACCGAGCCGTCCAGCGAGAGTTCACCGATGACCAGGGCGCCTTCGATTTGGTCCTGGCTGACCTGCTCACCGGCAATCAGCACGCCCAGGGCAATCGGCAGGTCGAAGGAGGGTCCTTCTTTGCGCACGGAAGCCGGGGCAAGGTTGACCGTCAGCGCTTTGCGGGGATAGGCCAGGTCGGCGTTTTTTATGGCCGAGTAGACGCGCTCGCGGCTTTCTTTCACGGCTTCATCGGGCAGGCCAACGATGGCCATGTGCGGCAAGCC
>JBCFBH010000002.1:28339-82192 GCA_038562595.1 Anaerolineaceae bacterium | reverse complement strand
CTGCCCAAAATCGACCTCAATGTCGATGATGACCCCGTCCAGGCCGATTACCGCGCAGGAAAACACGTGTGCGAGCATGGCACAAGTTTAGAAGGTTAAATGCGAAAAGTCAACGCGGATTTTTCATCGTTTATGCTCAAGAAAATAGTTAACGAACATGACGATGAGTTTGTTGACCAGGGCAATCCTTTTTCCACCAAAAAATCACGGAGTAGAAAGGACGTGAATCCATCCCTGAGCTTTTCTGCCTTATCTGAAGGAATATTTGCATAGCTAAAGCCTTGAATTGCATTCGGGGTGATAGAATTCCTCATTCCTGCATCCCTTTTTTCTGAAAGGATTTCCCCGTGAACCAGAAACGAACTTCGAAGAATATGCGAACAGCGATATTCTTACTAAGCCTGCTGCTTTTGCTGGGCGGCTTGGCCCGCTCGGCACGCGCGCAAAGCGGCGCGGCGGATTGGCTTGCTTTCGGAAGCAGCGAGACCCGCCAGCCGCCGGAGGTCGCGCTGCTGCAGGCGGACGGGCACAGCATCACTTTGCGCGCCGATGCAGACGGCATTGAGATTGTGCCGGTTCAAATTGGCGCTCAGAGCTACCTGGGCTTGCTTGGGGAAGGCTTTGGGACGCTGACAGAAACAGGCGCGCCGGCGCTGCCAGTAATTCTGCGGGACGTCGAGGTGCCGTTGGGCGCGCAAATCAGCGTGGAAATCCTTTCCGCGATAAGCAGGTCCACTTCGCTCTTAGACCTGGGGTGGGAAAGCGTCATCGCTCCGCGCCAACCGTCACAGTCGAAATGCGCGGAAACCCAGGGAGCCGTTCCGCCAGATGAGCAGCTTTACGCGCTTCAAAACGCTTATCCAGGCGAGCTGGTGCGCATAGTCGAGGAATATGTAGTGCGCGGACACCGCGTGGTGCAGCTGGAAATTGCGCCAGTGCGGTACACGCCAGCAACTGGTGAGCTGGAAACATACTCACGCATCGAGTTCCGGCTGAACCTGGAAGGCAGCGATATGGCGGAGACCTACGCGGAAGCTGAGCGCCTGAATTCCAGCGGATTCAATGCCCTCTACGCGGGGAAGGTGCTGAATTTCAACCAGGGGCGTCCGCTTTCCGTGCCAAAGGACCCTGAAAATTACCTGATTATCAGCGCAGATGCCTACGAAAGCGGGCTTTCGGCCTTTGTAAGTTTGAAGCAAAGCCAGGGCTTCAACGTCAGTCTGGCGAACATCAGCACAGTTGGGGGCAACACCACCGCCGCCATCAAGACCTACATCAAAAACCAGTATCTGGGACCCAACCCGCCGGATTATGTGCTGTTGGTCGGGGATTACAACAATGGCGCGGACAGCATTACAAACTACCAATTCCGCACTGGTGGCTCCAGCCGCACAGACCTGTACTTCTTCACCATGGATAACGAGACTGAATTCGTGCCCGATATTTTTTACGGGCGCTTCCCAGTGCGGAATACGACCCAATTGGCGAATATGGTAGCAAAGCTGCAAACCTATGCCGCGCGCAGCGGTCAGGAAGCCTGGGTGAAGAAAGCGGCCTTTCTTGCAACGAGCGACACCGGCTGGTACCAGGTTGCTGAAGGGACCCACAACTACGTGATTAATTCTTACACTCTGCTCAAAGGATACAGCGGGATATTCCCGAGCAACCCGATGCCGGGCGGCGACAAACTGTATGCGATTACGTACGGAGCGAACACCACCAATGTGACGAACTCTATCAATGACGACCGCGCGTTTGTCATCTATAGCGGGCACGGCAGCCCGACGAGTTGGGCAGGGCCGAACTTTACCCAGACCAACGTGCGCAATCTGACCGGCGTGGCGGTGTCTTATGTGGCCTCGCACGCCTGCGTGACCGGTGATTTCAATGTCGACGAAAGCTTTGCGGATACCTGGGTGATTGAGCCTGTGAACGGCGCGCTGACGATTGCAGCTGCCAGCAATAATTCGTACTGGGACGAAGATGACATTCTTGAGCGCGTCACTTTCGATTTGCTTTACAGCGACCCAAGCGGAGTGCTGGTTCCGAGCGTGGCAGAAATGAAGCACGGCGGGCTGGTGGCGGTGGACGCCAGTGGTACCAGCCTGGACCAGTACTATTGGGAGGAGTACCACATCTTTGGCGACCCCAGCCTTGAAATCATCCTGGGACCCAGATTGCCAGATTTCACGCTATCGTTGCAGCCGGGCGCGTTGAATGCGTGCAGCACGGATACGAAGGAGGTGGCTGTGAGCGTGGGCAGCCTTAACCAGTACGAGGAGCCCGTGAACCTGGCAGCCAGCCAATTGCCTGGCTTCTCGCTCAGCTTTGAGCCTGCCGGATCCATCACACCCCCCGGGCAGGCTGTGCTGAGCCTTGAGGGTGACGGCAGCGCGCCTTCCGGACAGCAGAGCCTTACTGTAACAGGAACTTCCGGCAGTCTCGCCCATCAGGCCGACCTGCTGGTGAACATCTTCAATCCGCTCAGCGCCGGACCGCAGTTAGTCGCGCCGGCAAATGGAGCGGGGAACGTGGCGCCCACGACCAGCTTCTTGTGGCAGCCGCTTGATGGCGCTGTCAGCTACAGGATTGAGGTGGCTCTGGACTCTGGCTTTACGCAAGTCGTGCTGATGCAAGGTGGGCTTAGCGGCACAAGCTATACTCCGGCAGTAACATTGCAAACCGACACGATGTATTACTGGCGCGTCACAGCGGAGAACCCTTGCGGCGAAACGAATGAAAATCAGAGCTTCAGCTTTAGAACGCGTCCGGGTCCGGGGGACTGCCCCGCTGGCACGACAGCCCAGACGCTCAACCTGAGTGATTTTGAAGACGGCGCACCTGGTTGGGCGGATACATCCACTGACGTATACCACTGGGTTCTTTCCACGGCGAACGCGCACTCTCCAGTCAGCTCCTGGTCAGGCGCGGTGCCATCTGCCATCGCGGATCAGCGTCTGGTTTCGCCGGCGTTTACGCTGCCCGCGGGTGAACTGCCGCTTTCGCTATCGTTCTGGCACCGCTGGACCTTTGACAGCCCGTCGAGCTGCAACGACGGCGGGATCCTGGAAGTGAGCACAAATGGCGGAAGCACCTGGATCCAGCTCGGCGCGTCAAAACTGCTTACCAATCCTTACAATGGCACTGTGAAAATCGGCGTATATAACCCACTGGCAGGCAAATCTGCCTGGTGCGGCGCTTCGGACTGGGTTTGGACGGTGGCGGACCTTGGGGATTACGCCGGGCAAACCGTGTTGGTTCGCTTCCGGCTCGGGAGCGGAAATACCGGCAGCGCGGAAGGTTGGTACCTGGATGATGTGAAGCTGCAGAGCTGCTTCTCTGAACCAAGCGAGGAGGCCTTCATCTACCTGCCCTGGCTCAGCCGTTAGCATTTGCTTTACAGCGGGGTCCGGAAGTCCGGGCCCCGCTTTGCTGTCTTTTTTTTGAGAGCTTTAAGTTAATCCGAACAATTTTCTTGAAACTTTTTCTTCCCCGGACTGAATGGGATACAATAGACGCTTGAGTCAGGTGCTGTGAGGTCCAATACTTTGATGAAAGTGTGTCGCAAAACCTTCGTGAATAGCTTAGGACTTGTTCTAAGCATCATGTTAATCTCAGCCTGCGCCGCCGGGCTGGCAAGCCCGAGCCTGCAGCCTGAGCTGAGCCAGAGCCCGACCGAAGCCCCACCTCCCAGCGCAACCGCGACGAGCGCGCCAACTGCCGCTACCACCCCGGAGCCAATTTACCTGCGGGTGGACCCTGACTTGCCCAAAGCTTTTCAGCAATCCCTCCATTTGGAAGAAAGGGATGTTCAGGTTGTTAACAGCGGGAAAACTTCGGCTGTGTTAGACTTCGGGCGCGGAAACCCGGTGAGCTTTTGGGTGTACGCGCTGGCGGCGCCTTTCCCGACCCTTACCGATACAATTCCAGCAAAAACTTTTCTGGACTTTTGGCAGCATGCTGGTGAAGCTCCATTTTCGCGGCTAATCCTGGACGCGGAAACCCTGAATGCTGTGAAGAGCCGCTGGGGCGCCCCTGCCGGGGCAGTGGACGTTTTGGACGAGGACAGCCTGCTGCTTGAGGCCTGGACAAGCGCGAACACCTGGGCTGTGATCCCCTTTGAGCAGATTCAGCCGCGTTGGAAGATTATCGCGTTGGACGGTCAGTCTCCGCTGCATAAGGACTTCGCGCAGCAATCCTATCCTCTGGCTGTTCCGATTTCGCTGACTGCTTCGCAGGGCTACCAATCCGCGGCGCTTACGGAGCGTTTGCGGCCGTACCTGGCACGGAGCAACCGCGACCCTGAAAAACTTGTCACCGTCATACTCACCGGCGTAACCGCGATGGTGCGCGGCACCGCGAGCGAGATGGAAGAAAAAGGCATCACGCGTGGAGCAGAAGTTATCGGAGCGGTCACGCGCGAAGCGGATATCCTGCATATCAGTAACGAGGTGCCTTTCGCTGCGGACTGCAAAGACCCGGTGCCTAAACTCTCCGGGAAGTTAAGTTTTTGTTCAAAGGATTCATACCTGGAACTGCTGGAAGTTCTCGGTACAGATGTGGTGGAACTCACCGGCGACCACTTCCAGGACTGGGGCGAGGCTGCTCTGGAGCACACCCTGGAACTATACAGGCAAAAAGGCTGGCCTTACTACGGCGGCGGATTGAACATCGAGGAAGCCAAACAAGCGGTGAAGTTGGATATCAAAGGCACCAAAATCGCCTTTTTGGGCTGCAACGCCAAACCGACCGTTTATGGCAACGCCAGCGAGGAGAAAGGCGGCAACTTTCGCTGTGACTGGGATTACATGACAGCGCAGGTGCAAAATCTGCGAGCGGAAGGCTATCTGCCTATTGTCACCTTCCAGCATCTGGAGTTTTACCAATGGACGGCGCAGTCGCAGTTGGTGGCGGACTTCCATAAAATGGCTGAAGCCGGCGCGGTGATCGTGAGCGGCAGCCAATCGCACCAGCCGCACGGGATGGAGATTACCGACAGCGCGGTGCTTCATTACGGGCTGGGGAATCTTTTCTTTGACCAATACGGCTTGGCGATGTACACGAATTACGGATTTTTGGACCGCCACGTCTTCTACGATGGAGAATACCTGGGAGTGGAGCCGCTGCCGATACAGTTCAAGGATTACTCGCAGCCGGTTTGGCCGGAAGAACCAACGCGCGAGTGGCTGATGGAAATTTTCTACCAGGTGAGTGAGTGGAATTATCCCCCGAAGTGAACGAGTTTGAGCTCGTAGAGCAAGAAAATGAAAAACGCAGGAGCAATTCTCCTGCGAATTTTGTGCCCCCATCGGGACTCGAACCCGAGTTATAGCCTTGAAAGGGCTGTGTCCTAACCTCTAGACCATGGGGGCGGTTAAGCGAGGGATATTCTACCATCCCGTTTTATACAGGTCAAGCCAAAAAAGTGTGTAAATTTGGGGTAAAATGTGGACTGGTAAGCAGCTTCCATCCCACTGTTCGGTTTTTTCCCGGTGTTGGTGGGCGGGTTATAGCCGGAAAGGTTTTCGCAGAATAGACATATTTGTACGCGCTTTTTCTTGACAGAGATGGGCTGCTTATGTATAATGATGGTTCGTTGCCCCGGCGAATGTAGGCTGGGGTTAATTGTGTAAACCAACTTACCCGCGCTCAAGCGGCAGCACGCGTGAAAAGCGGTTAAGAGAAGATTGGAGACGAAATGAAATATGCTATTGTTGAAGCGGGCGGTAAACAATATCGCGCCGAAGAAGGTAAAACCATTACGGTTGACCTTTTGCCCGCAAATATCGGCGATGCAGTCACCCTCGATTCTGTTCTGCTAATTGCAGATGATGACAAGGTTGAGATCGGCACCCCCACCGTTCCGGGCGCCAGCCTGAAGACCACCGTGGTGGAGCAGTTGAAGGGTGAAAAGATCCTGGTGTTCAAATACAAACCCAAGATTGCTTACCGCCGGCACACCGGTCACCGCCAGAAGTACACCAGGCTGCTGGTGGAATCAATTTCGATGGAGTAGGACAAGATGGCACATAAAAAAGGCGGCGGGTCATCCCGCAACGGTCGTGACAGCCAAGGACAACGGCTCGGCATCAAGAAATTTGGTGGCGAACATGTCATTAGCGGCAATATTTTAGTCCGTCAACACGGCACCAAGGTCCATCCCGGTTGGAACGTAGGCTGCGGACGGGACTACACGCTTTTCGCTACGGCGGAAGGCACGGTCCGGTACGAAACCCTTCCCAACGGCCGCAAGAAGGTCCATGTTGTTGTTGCTGCAGAAGAAGCAGCGCTGCAAAGGTAAAATATGAAAACAAAAATTCAACCCAAATACTATCCCCAGGCAAAGGTAACCTGCGCGTCTTGCGGGACTACCTGGACGACCGGTTCCACGATCCCTGAAATTCGTACGGAAGTCTGTTCCAACTGCCACCCCTTCTACACGGGTCAGCAAGCACGCCTCCTGGACCGCGAAGGTCAGGTGGACCGCTTCTACAAACGTCTGCAGGTCCGGCAGGACTACGTTTCGGATCTGAAAGCCCAGGCTGAAGCGAAAACTTCATTGAGCCGACCTTTGACTGAGCTTAATCTTTCCCCGAAAGCGATTGCCGCCCTGGCAGCCGCGGAAATGACGACTGTAGGGGACGTCCTCATCCGGCTTGAAGGTGGGGAAAAAGCTTTGCTCGAGGTCGAAGGCTTTGGCCGAAAATCTCTGATTGACCTTAAGAAACAGCTGCGTCAGCTGGGCTATGAACTGCCCGCTGCGGCCTCTGAAATTGAGGTTTAACTCGCACAGACGGAGTTTATCCGGTAAACTTAAAGGCAGGTTTTTACCTGCCTTTTTCTTTTGGAGGTAACATGGCGCATCAATATGGTTCAGTGGAAGTGATTACAGGCTCGATGTTCTGCGGGAAAACCGAAGAGCTCATCCGACGCCTCAGACGTGCAACCATTGCGCGCCAGAAGGTGCAGGTCTTCAAGCCAATCATTGATGACCGCTACGCTTTCGCCAAAGTCACTTCCCACTCGGGTACGGATTTTGACGCGCTGCCTATCGGCTCCTCCAGTGAAATCATAGCCTACTTAGAACCCGCAACGACGGTGGTCGGGATTGACGAAGCCCAGTTCTTTGATGACGGCATCGTGGACGTGGTTAGTCTATTGGCTGACCGCGGCATCCGCGTGATTGTCACCGGTTTGGACACAGACTTCCGCGGAGAACCCTTCGGCTGCATGCCGGTTTTGATTGCCAAAGCGGAGAATGTGGACAAACTCAGCGCGATTTGCATGGTCTGCGGTGAGCCAGCTTCACGGACGCAGCGCCTGGTAAACGGCAAACCAGCGCATTATAACGATCCGATTGTGATCGTGGGCGCGTCGGAAATGTATGAAGCGCGCTGCCGGCGCTGCCATCAGGTGCCAAGAGATTGAGAGGCTGTGTATGCATGACTACCGGGATTTTTTGAGCGAAGTGTTAATTTCTGAAGAGGCGCTTTCTTCCCGCATAAAGGAATTGGGGGCGGAGATCTCGCGCGATTACCTGGGGAAGGAACTGCTCGTGGTTTGCATCCTGCGTGGGGGAGTGATGTTCATGACTGACCTCGTGCGCCAGATCAGCATCCCGTTGGCATTTGAGTTCATGGCGGTGTCCTCATACGGCAGCGGCGCGCGGCGTTCTTCCGGGGATGTGCGCATCACGCTGGACCTGAACACCAATATTGCCGGGCGGCACGTCCTCATCGTGGAAGACATCATTGACAGCGGAAGGACGCTGGCATCCGTGATTGACCTGTTGGAAACCCGCGATCCTGCCTCTCTGTATGTTTGCACCCTCCTGGATAAGGTCTCCCGCAGAGAAGTGGCAGTGCCCGTGCGCTACCGCGGTTTCGCTATCGAGGACAAATTCGTATTCGGATACGGACTCGATATGGATGACTATTATCGCAACCTGCCTTTTATCGGAGTAGTCGACCTCGACAAGTATGAATCTCTTTCCTGACGAACGCACTCACAGGATATTTGACACAATTCTGGGCAGCTTAGCAGCGCCGATGCCTGTTTATCTGGTGGGCGGGGCTGTGCGCGACAGGCTGCTTGACTTGCCAGTGCATGACCTCGATTTCGTCGTACCCTCGAGTTCCTTGCAATTGGCGGCAGCCCTAAGGCGCAAATTAGGCGCGGTGGGTTTTACCCTTGATGACGAACGCCAGACCGCACGCCTGATCCTTGAGCAGGGAAAAGACTCTGAGCTTATCCTCGATTTTGTCAGCTTTACAGGCGGCAGCCTGGCTGAAGACCTGTCCAACCGGGATTTCACCATCAACACGCTTGCCGTAGCGCTGGACCAGCCCGACCTGCTCATCGACCTGCTGGGAGGAGAACGGGACTTGCAGGAGAAACGCCTGCGGGCAGCCTCAGCCAGGTCTATGGAGCTGGATCCCCTGCGTGTGCTGAGGGGGGTGCGCCTGGCTTTAGCCTACCACCTCACCATTGAGCCAGGGACGCTCGGGTTGATGCGGAATTCCGTCAGCAGCCTGGAGCGGGTATCCAGTGAACGCGTGCGGGATGAGCTTTTCAAGATACTGGAGTGTGAAGACCTGGAGAAAGCTTTCAGGCTGATGGACGCGCTGGAACTCACCGAACAGGTTTTCCCGGAGCTGCGCGCGGTAAAACAGGTGCCTGCCTATCCGCCGCATGTGCACGACTTGTGGGCGCATACCTTGCGGGTGATGCGCTACCTGCAGGATTTTTGGGGATTTTTACGCACAGGTGAATTGCCAGACACTAATCCGTTTTTGCGGGAAGCTTGCGCGGCCCTCATGCCGTACGCGGAGAACCTGCGCGAAATGCTGTCTGTGCCTGTGCAAGCCAATCGCACGCGCTGGAGCCTGCTGCTTCTGGCAGCGCTTTATCACGACACAGGCAAACCCGCGGCGCAAACTTCGGATTCTCAAGGACGCATCCGCTTTATCGGTCACGACCGCCTCAGCGCTACGTTGATCACAGCGCGCGCGCAGGCTCTGATGCTGGGGCGCGGAGAGGTCGATTACCTGCAGCAAATGACCGCCAACCACATGCGTCTGCATTTCTTTTCAAAAGAAGGCACGCAACTGAGCGACCGGGCTTGTTACCGTTTTTTTCGGGATTTAGGCGAGATTGGCCTGGACGCAGTGCTGCTCAGCCTGGCGGACATGCTGGCAGCTTATGAGGATACGCTGGAACCAGCAAAATGGCAGCGCGAACTGCGGGCAGCGCTGGCGCTAATGGAAGCCTGGTTCTCGCGCAGAGAGCAGGTGGTGGAACCCAAATTGCTGCTCGACGGCGACGATTTGCAGCGGGAATTCAACCTTTTTCCAGGCGCTCTCATTGGCGAGCTGCTCGCGCAGCTCAGGGAAGCCCAGGCCAGCGGCGAGGTTTGCACCAGGTCGGAAGCCTTAACTTTTTTGGAAAAATATCTCAATACTAAAGATGCTTAGGAGAGGAATAAATGAAAATTCATCTTGAACACATTGCGATGGAAGTGGAAAGCCTGGGGACTGGCAAGCCAATCGTGCTGCTCCATGGGCTTGGTCTGAATCACGGCATCTGGCAGAACATCGCCGGATTGTACAAGGAACAAGCGCAGTTCATCCTTCCCGATTTGCGCGGGCATGGAGGCAGCGAGCTGGGGGATGCCAACGGCACAATCGAGCAGTACGCCGACGACATCCTGGAAATGATGAACAAACTTGGTCTGGAAAAAGTTGTTTTGGGCGGACATTCCATGGGTGGTTATGTCGCCCTCGCATTCGCCGAAAAGTACCCGGAGAAGCTGGCTGGTTTGGTGATGATTGCCACGAATGCCGGGCCGGATAATGACGCCCGTAAAGCCCTGCGCCTGGCGGATGTGGAAAACATCCGTGCGGCCGGAACCGCTGAATTTGCTGAAGCTTTGAGCCTGAGGTTGTCGGATAGTTCGTTTGTGCAAAACGTTTCGCGCGAAATCATCGCCAAAACCGACCCAGAAGGATTGTGCAATGCAATCCTGGCGATATCCAGCCGGCCAGGCCGGCTGCATGTGCTGGCGGGGCTCAGGGCGCCTCTTCTGATTGCGGCAGGCGCGGAAGACCTGATTGTTCCTCAGGCAGCGGCGCGTTTGATGGCACATTCCAACCCGAATGCCAAATTTGTGATTTTGCCGGAAGTCGGGCACATGCCAATGCTGGGAGCGCCGCGGACCCTGGGCGCCTTGCTCATCGTAACTGGATAATTGGCGCAAATGGACGCTTTGGATTGCATCTACAAACGCCGCAGCATCCGGAAATTTACAGATGTTCCCGTGGAAGACGCTATGGTTGACCAGCTGTTGCGCGCCGCGATGGCCGCGCCTTCCGCGATGAATATGAAACCGTGGCGTTTCGTCGTCATCAGAGACCCCGAACGGCTTGAATATCTGCGCAAAGTGATGCCTTTCGCCAAAATGAACGCGTGTACAGCCATCAGCGTGTGCGGGGATTTACGTTCCATGCGGCGGCTGGTCACCGAGAACTTTTGGCAGCAGGATTGCAGCGCGGCTACTGAAAACCTGCTCATAGCCGCATCCGAGCTTGGCTTGGGGGCAGTTTGGTGCGGAGTCACGCCTGTTGCCAGGCTGCAAAAAGCCGTTTCTGCCATCCTTGAACTGCCTGAGGGGGTGCTGCCGCTTAATCTGGTGCTGATTGGTTATCCGGCAGAAGACAAGCCCGCCCGAACGCAGTACGACCCGGCTTTGGTTTACCTGGACGCTTATGGAACACCCTGGAAAAAAGAGCTGCCTAAAAGCTGATTTTCCCGGCCGCCTTTAGAACAGCTAAAGCCCGCACCGTCAGCCAGGGATTCATTCGTTTGGCGGTCGCGCTGTCCCAGTCCACGGGGGAGTAATGCCAGGCCGTGGGGTTGGACGCCTGAAAGCGCTTATCCTCCGCGCAAAAAGCGCCGCCGGGCAGCATTTTACCCGCCAATAGCGCCAACGCCGGCTCGCAGCGCGAGTCCCCAAGCTTTCCAGCCTGAAGCATCAGCTCCAGTCCCACCAGAATGTCGTATTTCCAATAGGAAGGATGGCGCAGGCGTGTAAACTCCAGCTGCATCACTTCTCCGCTGCTTTCCCGTAAGAAGAGCCGCTTTCGCAAAAAAAACTGTACGGATTGTTCGATGGCTTTGACCAAAGCCGGACTGCCGCCGGCATAGGCTTTCCAGGTCAGCAGCGCGCGCAAAGGAGTCCACGTCTCCCAGAAAGAAGAATGTGAGGCTTCCGGGCGCTTGTCGCAGTTCCAGCCGCCGTCCGGCCACTGCCAGCCCAAAAGCTTTTGTACCAGGCTTTCGGTCTGTTCGTCCACCATGCCAAGGCGAACGGAGGAAAAAACCGCGTTGGCTTCCTGGCTGGCGCAGCGTCTTGTGCGCCCCTGCAGAGAGCGGATGCTTTTAATGTGCTGCCCAGAGCTTAACCACGCGTAGACCTTGGCTCTGGGCGCTTCCAGGGCTGGATACCCATACGGGTAACCCAGCTCCGCCAGCTGAACCAGACGCCAATGCGCGCCGCCCCATTTTTGATAAGGATGAAGGGAAAGGTCAAACTCACACAGGTTCCGGATGACTGGCGAGCCCGGGAGCGCGAGACGTGCCGCGCTCATTTCGGGTTCGTCCGGACCGCAATCGAACAGATTTTGCAGCGCGAAATAGCGCGCCGCAGGTTCGGATTGTTTTTTAAGTTCCTCAAGCAGCAGATTTGAAATCTGATTCATTCAGCCCTCAATAGAAACTTTTTATACACAAATTCTACTCCGATAATATACCGGAGCGGCACGGTTTGTGGAATTCTGGAACCAACCTGAGGGTCACTTTATAAGCAGATTCTGTAAAGAGTAACTGCCCATCATCGATGATTCATCCGAATGAAGAAGGGTTGGGTGATACAGCCTACAAATCGTGATTCGTCGAGGGGGAAATATGGTAAAATTTTTCGTCGGATTATTTCACGATTGAGATACCACAATCAAATATCGTAATTGACTTGCGATTAAGCTTAGGAGGCTGTATGACAACAAAGAAATGGGTTTACCTGTTTGACGAAGTTGAACAGGCAGAGGCGTACGCGGGCAGTTGGGACGGAGTGCGCGGGTTATTGGGCGGCAAAGGTTCCAACCTGGCTGAGATGGTGCGCATCGGCGTGCCGGTTCCCCCTGGCTTCACGATTACCACCGAAGCCTGCAATGCATATCAGGAAACGAATGAATTCCCCGAAGGGATGTGGGAGCAAGCGCTGGAAGCCCTTAAGGTAGTGGAAAAGAAAGCCGGCAAAGTTTTTGGCGACCCCAAAAATCCACTGCTGGTTTCCTGCCGTTCCGGCGCTAAATTTTCCATGCCCGGCATGATGGACACCGTCCTCAATATCGGCATGAACGACGAAACCGCGCAGGGCATGATTGCTTTGACTGGCAACGAACGCTTTGTTGCAGACTCGTACCGCCGCCTGGTTCAGATGTTTGGCAGTGTTGTGCTCGGCATCGCGGATGAAGCCTTCGATGAGGTTCTGGACAGCTACAAAGCTCAGAAGGGCGTAAAGCTGGATACCGAGCTGGGCGCAGCCGACTGGCAATACCTGACTGGAAAATTCAAAGAGGTCGTCAAGCGCGAAATGGGCTTCGACTTCCCACAGGATCCGCTGGTGCAAATGCAGTATGCCATCAAAGCAGTTTTCGGTTCCTGGAACTCCAAGCGCGCGATTGATTACCGCCGCCGCGAGAACATTCCTGACAATCTCGGCACGGCTGTGAACATTCAGACGATGGTATTCGGCAACATGGGCGATGACTCCGGTACTGGCGTTGCGTTCACACGCGACCCGCAGACCGGTGAGAACAATATGTTCGGCGAGTACCTCCTTAACGCCCAGGGCGAAGATGTGGTGGCTGGCATCCGCAACACCTCCAAGATTGAGGGTTTGAAAGATGAAATCCCGGATGCGTATTACACCTTCATGGATATCACCGAGAAACTGGAAAAGCATTACAAAGAAATGCAGGATGTCGAGTTCACCATTGAACGCGGCAAGCTGTGGATGCTCCAAACCCGTAATGGCAAACGCTCGGCCAAAGCCGCAATTAAGATAGCCTACGACATGGTAAATGAAAACTTCATCACCAAGGAAGAAGCTATCACGCGCGTAAGCCCCGAACAAGTAGACCAGATGCTCCACCCACAATTCTCGCTGGAAGACAAAGAGAATGCCCGCAAAGAAAAGGGTTTGCTCGCCAAAGGCGTGGCTGCCTCCCCGGGCGCCGCGGTTGGTCGGGTCTATTTTGATGCAGATGTTGCTGAAAGAAAACATCGTGACGAAGGTCAGGACGTAATTATGGTGCGTCCTTTCACCAAGCCCGATGACGTTCACGGTATGCTTGCCTCCAAAGGCATTCTTACCAGCGAAGGCGGCGCCACATCCCACGCAGCCGTGGTTGCACGCCAGTTCGGCGTCCCCTGCGTGGTTGGCGCGTCCACGGCAGTGATTGACCTGGAAAAACGCCAGATGACCTCCAACGGCACCGTTATCAACGAAGGCGATTGGATTTCCGTGGACGGTACCAGCGGCGAAGCTTTTGTGGGCAAACTGCCGCTGACCACGCCGGATGTGACCCAACAAACCGAACTGATGGCGCTGCTGGATTGGGCGGATGAAATTTCCCGCTTGCAGGTTTGGGCGAACGCGGATTATCCCAAGGATGCCCGCCGCGCCCGCGCTTATGGCGCCAAGGGCATTGGTCTTTGCCGCACGGAGCATATGTTCTTCGAGGTGACGCGTTTACCGCATGTTCAGGACATGATCATGAACGCCGAGCCAACCCAGAAGAAGCTGAACTCCCTGGAGCAATTGGAATCCGCGCTGAAAGCCGGCCGCCTTGAAGGCCGTGTCTTAAAGGACGATGAAAAGGCTGGATTGGCTGCCACTATTGACGCGGAAAAGAAAGCGCTTGCCGAAGATCCTGGCGCGAAAGCCTACTTTGGCGCGCTGGACTTTATTCTGCCGCTGCAGCGAGGGGATTTCTACGGCCTCTTCGAAGCCATGAACGGTTATCCCGTGATTATCCGCCTGATTGACCCGCCGCTGCACGAATTCCTTCCTTCGATGGAATCGATGCTGACCGAAGTCGCGACCATGAAAGCTCTTGGTCAGACTGAGGGGCTGGAGGAGAAGGAAAAGATGCTGGAGGTTGTCAGCGCTCTGCACGAAAGCAACCCGATGATGGGTTTGCGCGGCATCCGCCTCGGCATCGTCTACCCTGACATCATGAAGATGCAGGTGCGCGCGATCTTCGAAGCAGCTTGTGATGCTGCCAAGAATGGCATCGTAGCCAAGCCTGAAATCATGATCCCTCTGACCGGACACGTGAACGAGCTGAAAGAAGTTCAACCCACACTGGTGCGGATTGCCAAGGAAGTCATGGCTGAGAAAGGCATTGAAGTTGCCTATAAGTTCGGCACGATGATTGAAATCCCGCGCGCTGCTGTCACGGCGGCTGAGATTGCGGAATACGCCGAGTTCTTCTCCTTTGGCACGAATGACCTGACCCAGATGACCTTTGGCTACAGCCGCGATGACGCTGAACGGAACTTCCTCGTTCGCTATGTTGAAAAGGGCATTCTCCCCAAGAACCCCTTCCAGCAGCTTGACCGCGACGGCGTAGGTCAGTTGATGAAGAAAGCCATTGAAGAAGGCCGCAAGGTACGCCCGAATCTCGAAGTCGGCATCTGCGGTGAACACGGCGGCGACCCCAGCTCGATCGAGTGGTGCCACCTCATCGGCAACAATTACGTCAGCTGCTCACCTTTCCGCGTTCCGCTGGCAAGGCTGGCCGCCGCGCAAGCCGCGCTGAAACACAAGTAAACCTGATTAGCTTAAAAAAACAGGCGGCCAAAGCCGCCTGTTTTTTGTTATCTTTGTTCGGATGGAGAAGGAAGCCCGTTCAGATGGATAAGACAATATAAGTTTCGCACATTTAAAAAGGACATAGTCCTGAACGCTTGGGAAGATGAAGTTGACAAACCAAACCAACCAAGGAGAACAGAACTATGTCGAATGTAATTGTACAACTAAATGAGCAGGTTATTCGGACCGAACTGAAAGAACTGGTTCGCCAAAGCGTTGAAGAAGTCCTGCGATAAATTCCAATGCTGCGCCTTGTACGGCTTAATTCCCGTAAAGCCTTGCGTACTGAGCGAATATCTCCGCGATTTTCCGGACGTACGTGCGGGATTCGAGATAGCGGATGGAGCCGACAAACAGGTCGGGGTCATCGCCGGCGATTTCTTTCCACTCGCGCACGTTGCCAGGGCCGCTGTTATAGGCTGCCAGGGCTGCGTATGGGTCGCCATTAAAGACGAAGTACTGCCGGGCGAGGTAATTTGTGCCGAGGGTCAGGTTATAGAGCGGCACGCCGAGGTCCTCCGTGCTGAAGTTGGGAGGATAATTAATTTCCGTCGCAATGGTGGCTGCCGTCTGCGGCATCAATTGCAGCAGACCTTGCGCTCCGGCTGAGGATTCCGCGAAGGGTTGAAAACGGCTTTCCTGGTGGATGAGGCTGTAGAGAACGAGTACCGGCACGCCATAGGTCTCCGCCGCGTCCTGAACCCAGGGGAGGTAGTAGGCGCCGTAAGTAACATAGCTGAAGTAAGCGGGCAAATTTTCCGCCAGGGCGATATCGCTGTAACCTGCCAGGGTCGCAATCGTCTGGCTGGTTTCAATCGCGGAAGCATAGAAGCCGTAATCCAGAAAGGCCTTCAGCAGTCGAAAGCTGTTGACCACATCCAGGCGGTTGTCCATTCTGAGGGACTCAAATTCCTGGCGGGCTTGCGTGTAAAGCCCGAGGCTCCAGTATTCCTGGGCGCGCACAAAGCGGGCATCATTCCACAGCTCCGCGCTGTAATCGAGGTCTATCTGCGGGGGGAGATTGAAAGAGGTGCGCATCCAGGCCGCTGCCACTTCCCGGGCATTGGAGAGGTCAATGCGCAGGTCCATGGTCTGGGGTGACTCAAACGCCTGCCTTCCTTCCGCAAGTTCCCTGGCGCGCAAACCATAATAACCGGCAGGGTCGGCTGCTGCCGCGGAGTTCCAATACTCCTGTGCCTTCGTGGTGTCGCCCTGGGTTTGACTGACTTTTCCCAGCCATAAATAAGCCCCGGCGCTTTCCAGCGGCTCCAGAGCCAGCAGAATGGCGCGGTTGAGAGAAGCTGCGGAGGAGGTCAGGTCTCCCCGGCGGAAGTGCAGGATGCCAGCGAAAAAGGCGCCCTGGAAGGACTGCTCTGAAGATGGATAATTCATCGCGATGCGGTCCCAGACCTGGGCAGCTTCTTCCAGCTTCCCCTGGATTTCCAGATATCTGCCCGCGGTGAAGAGCAAGCCGGGGGCGTACACGGCCTGCGGCTGCTGCGAAACATAATCCAGTGCGGATTGCGCCGCGAGGTCTGTGCGGTTCATGTACTGGTACTGCGTGTAGACAATATCCTCAATGGCATGCGAGAGGTAACTGCTCCTGGGATAATCGCTGACCAGTTGTTTCCAAAGAGCGATTGCAGTCTGGTCCTGGATAGTGCCGCTGCGCTGATTAAGCGCGAAGCGTTCTTCGGAGTTCAGCGCGGCTAGTTCCAGCCCTTTCGCCCGCACGGCAAGCGCCTGATAATAGAGAGCTTTGTCTTTCTCCAGACCGTCGCCTTCCAGGTAACGACTAAAAGCCTCATTTGCCAGGTCGTATTGCCCCCGGAAGTAATTGACCAGACCGCGCTGCAGCTCATCTACCGTCTGTTCGGCTTCCAACAGCGCGAGAACCGCGGAAAAGGCGTCGTAGGTTTCAGGATAATTGTTGACAGCATGCTGGTAGTACCCGAAGCCTTCCTCGACTGCGCCCTGCGCGATGGATACCCGCCCCAGCAGCAGGTCAAGCTGCGCTTTCACGTAGGTATCTTCTGTACGGGCGTACACATCCCGGTAAATGGCAGCCGCCGCATTGGATTGGCCCAGTTTTTCGTATGCCCCGCCGACTTTAATAGCCAGGGATGCATTCCGGTCAGGGTCAGATGCCAGGTAAGCGGCGGAGTAGGCTTGCAAGGCCAGCTCATTTTCACCGTTCTGGGCGCGCAGGTCGCCAACCTGTTCAAGCGTAAAAGCATCGAGCACGCCCGGGCGGGCTTGCTGGTAGGCTGTCAGATACTCCGCGGCATCCGGGAGCTTATTTTCAGAGGCAGCAATCTGCGCGAGCAAGTAATTGGCGCGCGCGGCGGGCAAAGTGCCTGGATAGGTGGCTAGAAGTTCAAGCAGGAGCGGCTTGGCCTGGAAGTAATCTTCGAGCTTGAAATACGCGAGCCCCTGCCCGAAAAGCCCGGCAGCGCGCAATGCCGCTGAACCGGAGTTTTTTGCCGCGGCATAGGCTTGCAGCGCGGCGGGATAATCCCCAAATTGCAGCGCGGCATCGGCTTCCGCCAGGCGGGCTTCGCTCAACGCCGGCGCTTCCGTAGAAGTAATGGCAGGCTGCTCAGTCAAGGGGGTTGCGCTGGCGGTGAGCGTCTGGGTTTGGGTTGGGGTGGCTGGTTGGGTTGGGCTCGCGGGGGAGGCTGGTGCGGCGCAGGCGTTCAGCAGCAGCGATGCGCACAGGAAAACAAGCGTGACGAGCGAAAGACGGTTTGTTTTCATGCTGGTTTTATAACGGATTGGATAAGCTTTGTCAATTATGGACCGCGACCTGAGTTGAAAAGCCAAGCCGCCGGTTTGCCGGCGGCTGTTGTTATTGGTCGTCTGAGGACTTTAGGTTCAAGCGTACTGCTTCAGCACCGCCGGAATTGCGGCGCGGATGAGCGTGAGCGTGTTGCGGAAGGCGGCCAGTTTTTCGGCGTCGCTGCCCTCGACGGCGGCTGGATCCTCAAACCCTACATGAACACGGTTGCCTTTGCCCAGCCAGAGCGGGCATGTTTCGCGGGCGTTATCGCAGACAGTGATGACCAGGTCGAATTCCTGTCCTTTGAAAACATCAACAGATTTGGGTTCGCCCTGATGGAAGATACCAACTTCTTCCAGCACCTGAAGCGTGAAAGGATTGATTTCCGCTGCCGGCTTGGTTCCCGCGCTGTAGGCGACCCATTTATCCCAGCAATCGTTGTTCACAACGGCCTCTGCCATCTGACTGCGGGCGGAATTTCCCGTGCACAGGATCAGCACTTTTTTCCGCTGCTGCAGTTCGTCCTCCTCGGGAATGGACTGCGGACCGAGAGCTTTTTGATCGTCGTCCTCGCTGATGAGGATTTCATTTTCAAATTCTCCAGCTTCCATCTCCTGCAGGAGGTCGAGCGCTTTGCGTTCATCCTGCGCACGGACAAGCACCTCGGCAATGCCAAGGTCACCGATGGTCAGCCCGTAAATTTTGCCGGCGGCTTCCTGGCTGATATTGGCAGGAATACCCTTGGCTTCCAGGAAGCCCCTGATTATCTCGCCGTCTACCAGGCCTTTGGCGCGGTAAACAACCACTAAATCCGATAAACCGTGTTCGGTCATTCGTAAATCCATTTCTCTATATCGCGGGACCAGGTGATAATTTCTTCCGGTCGGAACCAGAGTGCTATCTCCATCTCCGCGTTTTCGGGGGAATCAGAGGCGTGCGTGATATTAAATCGAGTCTGCAGCGCGTAGTCGTGGCGTATGGTGCCGGGCGCGGCTTCTGTTCCGCGCGTCTTGCCCATGGTCTGACGAATGGCGGCAATAGCGTCCGGGCCTTCCCAGACCATTGCCATGACTGGCGAAGCAGTGATGAAGGCAATCAGCGCGTCATAAAAAGGTTTGTCCGCGTGCACGGCGTAGTGCGCTTCGGCCAATTCCTGGCTGACCTGTAAAAAACGGGCAGCCGTCAGGCGCAAACCGCGATCTTCCAGCGCGGTAATGACTTTGCCAATCAGGCCGCGCTGCACGCCGTCCGGTTTAACCAATACCAGCGATCGTTCCATGTTCGTCTCCAGCTTCGTTTTTTAGTCTTTCGGCTGTTTCCAGCGCTTGTTTTGCCAGCGTCGGTTGCTCGCCCGCGCCGCACAGGTCCGCGTAAAACTGCCATAAGGGTTGGCTTTCCGCGCGCAAGTGCAGGCGCGGCCTCAGCACGCGCAGGGCTTCTGCCCGGGCGGTGGAATCCGCGGCCATTTCCTTTAGCATTTGCGCCGCTTCGGAGTATCTGCCCTCGTCCAGCGCCTTGGCAAGCGGAGATTCCGGTGCAAGCTCACCCCTGCTTTCCTCAGACACGGCAGTTTGCTGCCCTGAAGGGACATCCGCGCTGATGGACGGTTCGGAAGCGTCTTCCCCGGCAGCATTTGTTTCCGTTCCCGGGAGATTTTCCAATTCTTCCGCTGCTGCCTTGCCAATCGTCTGTTCAGGCAGGCTTTCCACTGCCCATCCGCTGGCTTCTGCAAAGGCTTGGTCTGTTGGCGTGGAAACGGGCACGAACGGTGGCTCGGCTACAGCAGCCGTTTCGGGCTGTCCGACCGGGATTGACCGGGTGTCCTCTTCCGGGTTGACTGGCGCGGCAGCTGGCATCTCCTGCGCGGCGAACGCAATTAACCAGGCAGGTAATTCTGCGCCTTGAGTTGGCGCTGGAGCGGAGCTGGTTTCTGTTGCTGCGGTCCGGATTTGAACAGGTTTGGTGTCTTCCAACTTCGCCGCGGGGGTTGGCTCTGGCTGAGCGTTTTCGCTTATGCCAGCAGGTTGACTTTGACCAATCCGCACAGGTTTGGTGGCTTCATGCGGGTCAGGTGTGCTGAACTGCGGGGCTTGAGGAACCGCAGCAGCTCCTTGTCCGGATTCTTCGTTCGCGGGTTTTACGCTTTCCATCAGGGCCGCCTGTTTAACAAACTGCAGCCGGATTGCTCTGGCTGCAGTGGTGGTTACTCTCCAAGATAATCGCGCAGCTTGCGGCGCACACTGGGGTGGCGCAGCCTTGTAAGTGCCTGGGCTTCGATCTGACGAACACGCTCGCGGGTAACACCCATCTTGCGCCCGACTTCTTCCAAGGTGTAGGCCTGACCGTCCAGCAAACCGTAGCGCAGCTGCAGGATGCGGACCTCGCGCGGAGGCAGCGAATCGAGCACTTCGTCCAGATGCGCGCGTAATAGATTGTATGTGGCGGTATCATCCGGCGGCGGGGCTTCATCATCCTCGATGAAGTCGCCCAGCACGGAATCTTCTTCGTCATCCGTTGGCGTTTCCAGGGAAAGCGGTCTGCGGGCAACCTGAATCATGTTTTCCACCTTTTTCGGCGGCACTTCCAGGGCTTCAGCCAACTCTTCCACGCTGGGGTCCCGCCCCAGTTTTTGGGTGAGCTGATGCTGAACGCGCAGAAGCTTGTTGATTTGGTCGCCCATATGGACCGGAACGCGGATGGTGCGTCCCTGGTCGGCAATCGCGCGGGTGACTGCCTGGCGAATCCACCAGGTGGCGTAGGTGCTGAATTTATGCCCGCGCTGGTATTCGAATTTCTTCGTCGCGCGGATCAGGCCGATATTGCCTTCCTGAATCAGGTCCAGGAAAGGAACGCCGCGCCCCATATACTTTTTTGCCACGCTGATGACCAGCCGGGAGTTCGCGGTGATGAGATGCTCACGGGCAGCCCAGCCGTCCTCAATCAGCGCGCGCAGTTCCAGGCGCTTTTTGGGACCGATGTTGCCTTTGGCAAGCTCTTCGCGCGCGATGCGTCCGCGTTCGATGCGCTGGGCTAATCCCTGCTCCTCTTCGATATCATGCAGGAGCGGAACACGACTGACTTCCTTCAGATACAGACCGATCGTATCGTCTGTGTCAATGTTGGCGAGGTCATCCAGCGCGCTTTCTTCACTGACCGTCTCCGAAAGCTCTCTTTCGCTCGGCTCGTCCTGGGTTGAAGTTTCTTCCGTGTAGTTGATTCCGGCTCCAAGCAAGGCGGTATAGGCTTCTTCAAGCTGATCCAGGTCCTGCTCGGCATCTGGAAAAAACTGAAGAATGTCATCATAGGTTACGTAAGTCTTTTTTCTTCCGAATTCCAGCAGCCGTTCCAGCGCTGAGGATTCACGATCTTCGTCGAGAACTGGATTGTTATTATTTATTCTTGCCATTCAGTTTTTTGTACCTTTTCTATACAAATTGTCGCACTTAACCCATAGAGTACAATATTTCAGAGAGAAATACAAGTATTTCCTAGAGTTATTTCTGCTTTGGTGTTTTGGCAACAAGTTTTCCATTATATCCTTTTTGGGCATTATCAGGAAGGTCTGCTTATGCAAGCTAAGATATTTGACCGCAGCCCAGGCAGCGGTTAAAATCCGGAAATATCGCGAGGTAACATTGCTTCTGAAAAAGACCGCTCAATATTGGGTTCCTCTCCTGGTTGTGGCGCTTGCCGCTGGTTTGACGCTGCTCAATTTGCAGTTATCAGAGCAATTTCTGTACCAGGATGAGTTCCTGCCGCGCTGGTCGGCGGCGCGCGGTTGGATGCGCGATGGGACTTCTCCGTATTCCGAGCAGGCTTACGAAGACGCGCAAGGGCTGTATAACGAACTGGGTTACACAGCGCCGGCGTTCAGCCAGGGCAGGTTCGTGGACCTGATCTGGTATGTTTACCTCTACATCCCATTCAGCTTTCTGCCTTATGACATTGCGCGGGCGGTCTGGATGACTCTTACGGCAGTCGCGATCTTCTATAGCGTCTGGATTGGGATTGAACTGGCCGGCGCGCGCATGCGGGGCCTGGAACGCGTGCTGCTTGCCCTGCTGATCACCTGTTCTTATCCGTTTTTCAAGCTGATTCTTTCCGCTGGTATCCTTCCGTTGTTCATCCTGGTTTTGTTGGCTGCCTGCCGCAGCGCGTTAGAAGGCAAAGGCACGTCTACTGGCGTGCTGTTGTTTCTATGCGTCGGAATGCTGCCCATCAGTTTGCTGTTGGCGGTCTTCTTGATTATTTGGCTGAACGCGCGCAAACAAACGGATGTGCTGGCTGTTTTCCTCGTTGGATTGGCATTTTTAGCGCTCACTTCCCTGATATTGTTTCCCGGGTGGATTCCAGAGTGGTTTACCAGCCTGATCGCGGCGCAACCAGGCCTGGGATGGCTGGATACGCCGCTGATGCGCCTTTCCGCGTTCTTCCCGGGCGCGGCGGTACCGTTGGCGGTGGCGCTGCACGTGCTGCTGCTTTTTGCGCTGCTGGTTGAATGGTATGGTATTACGGAAAACGATGAAAGACGCTTCCGCTGGAAGCTGCTCCTCACGCTGACGCTGCTCAGTCTGTTCAACCCCGCCGGTTCTCCCGCCTTTTTATTGCTGGCCTGGCCCGGATTTCTGTCTTTTTACGATTTTCTTCAAGAAAAATGGAAGATTTCTGGTAAAATATTTTTTTGGACAATCCTATTGCTTCTGCTCTACAGCAACTGGCAAAATTTCCTGCGCACTCAAAATTGGTCCTCCAACGAGGCGACCTGGGTAATCACAGTCCTGCCTATGGCAGCATTGGTTTGTCTGGAATGGACGCGTTGGTGGGCAATGAGCAGCCCGAGACCGCTGCGCGATGTTTAGCAGGGAATTTTTGGGTTAACGATTCTTCTCTTTTGGAGGTTCTTTTATGGCAAAAAAACGAATTGGAGTGATGACCGGGGGCGGCGATGTTCCAGGCTTGAACCTGGCAATCAAATCAGTCGTACTAAACGCGGTCGAGCACGATTATGAGGTGATAGGTATCCGGTTGGGATGGGGAGGCTTGCTGCGTTACAATCTGGACAATCCTGAAAGCACGGCTGACCTCATTCAGCCATTAAATGTCAACACAGTTCGGAGGGTGGACCGCACAGGCGGCACCTTCCTGCATACTTCCCGCACCAACCCTTCCAACGTTCGGCCGAAGGATACCCCCGAATTCCTTCTGAACAGCGCTTATGGGAATGTCGTGAAACCTGACGGGGCGAAAGATTACACGGACTACATCCTGAAAGTGCTGGATCATCACGGCATAGACTCGCTGATCACCATCGGGGGCGACGATACCCTCAGCTACTCCGCCCGCCTTTACAAAGAAGGCTTTCCGGTGGTTGCCATCCCCAAAACGATGGACAATGACGTCTATGGCACGGATTACTGCATCGGTTTTTCCACCTCCATCACGCAGTCCGTCTCACTGATTACTAACTTCCGCTCTTCTGTCGGCTCGCATGAACGCATCGGGATTGTGGAGCTCTTCGGGCGCAATTCCGGGGAGACCAGCCTTGTCACCGGCTATTTAAGCTTCGCGGACCGCACAATCATCTGCGAAGTACCATTTAACTTTCACAAGCTGGCGGATTTCCTTTTGGAAGATAAGAAAAACAACCCATCCAACTACTCGATGTGCGTTATTTCCGAAGGTGCGGTTTCGGATGGCGGCGTAATTGTGGAGACCGGAGAGGAAGACGCTTACGGTCATAAGAAATTGGGCGGCATCGGTGAACTGGTTGGGGATCAGATCAATGCGCTCACCGGGCAGCATATCATGTTCCAGAAGCTGGCCTATCTTGTACGCAGCGGTCCTGCGGACATGCTCGACCGGATGGTAGCCATGAATTACGGCACGCTGGCTATGCAGTTGACTGTCAGTGGAGATTTCGGCAAAATGGTCGCGATTAATAACGGCGTCTATAACACCGTTCCGATTGATTCTTCCATTCAGGGCAAGCGGCACGTGGATGTGGATATGTATTACGACAAGGAGAATTACCGTCCGCATATCCAGGATATTCATAATCTGCCGATGTTCCTCGTCTGAGATAGCGTTGGTGGGGCAGCTCATAAGACTGAAAAGTTTTCTGAGCTGCTTTTTCTGGGAGGAAAATGGGAGCAGCAGCGCAAGGCTTGAGTGCAAACCGCTATACGGTCATCCCGAGGGTACTTGTTTTCCCCCTCAACCCTGATGGGCAGGTTCTGCTCTTACAAGGCTCGCCGGGCAAACGCATCTGGGCAGGTTTGTGGAACGGTATTGGCGGGCATGTGGAGGCCGGAGAGAGCGTCCTGGACGCCGCCCGGCGGGAATTATGGGAGGAGAGCGGGCTGACGGCAGAAAATTGGACCTTCTGCGGACAGGTTTCGGTGGACACGCGGGAAAAAACCGGAATTGCTTTTTTTGTTTTTCGGGCAGAACTGCTAACGGGGCAATTGCTCGAAAGCGCGGAAGGCAGCCTGCGCTGGTTCAACCTGGATGAGCTTGGCAATTTCCCGGTGGTAGAAGACCTGCCGGTCTTACTGGGGAAAGCGGCGCGGACCGCGACGGGCGGGCAGCCTTTTTGGGGGGTGTATCGCTATGACGCGCGCGATCAGTTGGTGATGTCGTTCTCTGCCTGAGCAAGTTCAAAAAAGACCAGAAGCGTATCCCCGTACTTGCGGGAATCAAATTTGGAGAAGTGTTGATAAACGCGCTCTTCCCATTCCACAGGGTTAATTTGAACGATAATCTGGCCGTCCGGGCGCAAGAATTCCGGCTGCTGATCCAGTAAATCCATGGCTTTTTGCCACATCCCTTTATACTGTGGCGGCGCGATGTAGATCAGGTCGAAAGAGCCTGCGGGCGGCTGCGCCAGGTAACTGAACGCGTCCTGATGCAGCACCTGAGCCTTCTCACTTAGGTGGGTAGCGCGCAGGTTTTCCTGGATGGTGCGCACGGCTTCGCGGCTTTTATCGAGAAACAGCGCTGTCCCGGCTCCGCGGCTGAGCGCTTCTATCCCCACCGCGCCGGTGCCCCCGAACAAATCGAGCACCTGATTGCCCAGGACTTCATCGCCAAGAATGTTAAACAGAGCTTCTTTCACCAGGTCGGTGATTGGGCGGGTGGTATCTCCCGGTACAGTCTTCAGACGCAGCCCTTTTGCGCTCCCACCAATAACCCGCAGCGTTCCCATCAGAGACTATGCCTTTTTGCCCGCGGATTGGGCTTTGGCAACGTCTCCAAAGGTCCAGTAGCGATTGGCGAGATAGTTGAGAATCATGGTGAGGGGAAGGATGACCGCTAAAGCGAAGTTTCTGCTCAGAGTCTGGGCTGAGAGATCAAAAAGCTGAATATTTTGGGCAATAATCAAGCGCCTGAACCAGCTGTCGACCGGTGGGATGGTGAGAGTGCGCAGAGCCAGGCCGGCCGCGTTGATCAGCGCGAACTTCGAGAATTGATCGGCCAGCGATTTCGCCTCGGTTTCCGGGTAAACCCACAAGCGGTTGAGCGCGTAACTGTTGATGACGGCCAGGATGAAGGAGAAAGCCTGAGCAAGTACCAGCGGCATGCGCAGCCAGCCGGAGAAAAGGTTCATCAGACCGAAGTCGATGAGCGTGTTTGACGCGCCGACCAGCAGAAACTTGCCGAAGCGTACAGTTTCCGGAGTAGATTTTTCGGTCATGCCAGTTTTTTCTCCTGGAAGTATCGGATTGTTTCAAGCAGACCCGTTCTCAGGTCCACCTGCGGCTCCCATCCCAGGAGGGTCTTGGCGCGGGTGATGTCCGGTCGGCGCCGCTGCGGGTCATCGCCCAAACCTTCCGCGAAGCGCGTTATCAGCCCGGCCTGATTTCCGGTGAGCTCATTAATCAACAGCGCGAAATCGCGGATGCTGATTTCGTTGGGGTTGCCGATGTTCACCGGCTCATGCTCTTCAGTAAGCATCAATCGGTAGATGCCCTCCACCAGGTCGCTGACATAACAGAAACTGCGGGTCTGAGCGCCGCTGCTGTAAATAGTCAGCGCTTCGCCGCGCAGCGCCTGCTGGATGAAGTTCGGCACCACACGACCATCATCCAGACGCATGCGGGGACCGAAGGTGTTGAAAATCCGGACAATGCGGGTGTTCAGGTTGTGGAAGCGCATGTACGCCATCGTCAGCGCTTCCGCGAAGCGTTTGGCTTCATCGTAAACCGAGCGCGGACCAATCGGATCGCAGTTACCCCAATAGGTTTCAACCTGCGGATGCACTTGCGGGTCGCCATACACTTCGCTGGTGGAAGCCAGAAGGTAGCGGGCTTTGTGGGCTTTGGCAAGACCGAGCGTATTCAATGTGCCCAGGGCGCCGGCTTTTAGAGTCTGGATAGGCAGGTTGGGGTAACCGAACGGCGAGGCAGGATTTGGGCTGGCAGGGGAGGCAAAGTGGAGGACATAATCCAGCTTTTCGGGAATATCAATAAAGGTTGAGACATCCTGCCGGATTAATTGAAAATTTCCGGAATCTGAAAGATGCGCGATGTTCGCTTCGTCACCCGTAATGAAGTTATCCAAACCGATGACTTTGTGACCTTCGCGAATGAGCCTATCCGCCAGATGAGAGCCTAAAAAACCGGCAGCGCCGGTGAGTGCAACGCGCATCAGAGTATCCCTTCGGGGCTTCTCCCCCGATACAAGTAGAGTATAATCACAAGACTTAAAGCGAGAGTATTATAGCATGAGCGATAAAGTGGAAATCAGCACCGAAACCAAAGCCAACCTCAGCCGTCTGGAAGCGCTGCTCTTTGCCGCGCCCGGCTTGAGTTCTGTCGAGGAGCTGGCAAAATCGTTGGAACTAAGCCCGGCGGACGTGGTCCAGTTAACACAGGTTCTGGCACGGCATTATGAGGAAAACCATGGAATACGCTTGCAGAAGGTCAGAAACCAATACCAATTGGTGACAGCGGCGGAACACGCGCAGCTGATCGAACAATTCCTGGGTTTGGAGGTCAGTTCGCGCCTTTCGCAGCCGGCGTTGGAAGTGCTCGCCATCATTGCTTACCGACTGGCTTCCACCCGACCTGAGATCGAAGCCATCCGCGGCGTAAACAGCGACACGGTAGTGAAGAGCCTGCTCGCCAAGGGTCTGATTGAGGAAAAAGGCAGGTCTGAAGCCCCGGGACGGCCGATTTTATACGGAGTGGCTGTGGATTTTCTACAGCATTTTGGTCTGGAGTCCTTGGAGCAGCTGCCTGAAATTGATATTGAAGCCTTGAAGGCGGTGCAGCCGTCTGATGGGACGCAGGAACAAAGGATCCTAAAAGACTGATGGCAGAAGAACGCGTTCAGAAGATTTTGGCAGCGGCTGGTCTGGGTTCTCGCAGAGCCTGTGAAGCTCTGATTGAAGACGGCAGGGTGATGGTAAATGGCAAGGTTATCCATTTGGGCGATAAAGCCGATCCCGCGAGGGACAGCATCAGCCTGAACGGGAAGCTGCTGCGCTTGAATCAGGAAAAAATTTACATCGCGCTGAACAAGCCCAAAGGCTATCTTTCGGATATTGATGAAGCCCATCCCAAACCGACCGTGAATGACCTGGTGGGGCTGAAGGAGCCTTTATTCGCGGTCGGAAGACTGGACCTGGACAGCGAAGGGCTCGTGCTGATGACAAACGACGGAGAGCTGGCGAATCGGCTCACGCATCCACGCTACAAGCACGAAAAGGAATACGAAGTGTTCGTCATCAAACAACCGGACGCGGAACAACTGGAAATCTGGCAGCGCGGCGTGGTCCTGGAGGACGGCTACCGGACTTTGCCCGCGAAAGTGGAAGTAATGAACAACGCCGGCGGCGGGTCCTGGCTGCGGATTACCATGCGAGAAGGCAAAAAACGGCAGATACGGAAAACCGGCGCGCGGATCGGGCTTCCCGTAGCACAGATCAAACGCGTGCGGATTGGCACGCTAAAACTGGGCTCCCTGCGGTCGGGTGAGTGGCGCTACCTCAGCCCGGCGGAAGTGAAACGCCTGCGCCAGTACGCGGGCCTGGATAAAGAAGAAAAAAACTCCTGATTTCTCAGGAGTTTTTCTTTGAATAGTCGTCCAGCGCCTCGGTAAGGCGGGCAAGCTGTTCTTCTGTCAGCGGGGTTGCGCATTCGTCGCGGTCCACCCGGCGGACAGAGCGCTTGAGATCTTCCAGGTTGACAACCGGAATGGGGGCTTCGCTGATTTCCCCGACAAGCGTGTTCTTCATAACAACGACCATGATGTGCTTGATTTCCGGCTGTTCTTCTTCGGGGATGCCCTTTTCAGCCAGATACTTGCGGATGGCAGCGGTATTGGCGCTTACCTCCTGAACAGGCCGCCCGAGGCCTTCCTGTCCGAATAGCTTCATCAGGAAGTTGCCGCCCTGCTGTTTCCATTTGCCGTTTTCGTAGGAGATTTTACCGCTGGCTGTTACCGGAACTGGCACCCAGATGGAGCAGGGACCAAGCAGCAGAAACGGAACCGGACTGGAGTAAACATAAAAGGTGTACTCGTGCCGCAATTTCTCGAACGCGCTTTTGAAGATCTCATCAAAGCGCGGGCTGCGCCCGAAGCGGCTGGAATAGTACATCCCCACCTGGGAAAGCACAAAACCAATGATGAGGGCGATATAGGAATAAAGGATTCTGGTCAGATCCCTGCCGAAGGCAAATACGAGACCGATGGCAAGCACCGCCAGACTGGCAAAGGTTGTAATCTGCCCGATGGTCTTGTTTTTCTTGATGAGTTTTTCGTTGATTACTAATTTCATGAGAGCATTTCTCCGTTATTGTTTAATGGGATGGATTGACGCAGGGAGTCCAGCAGCCCGGATTCTACCGCGATTTTTGCCTGTTTTACCGCGCTGACCACCGCTTTGGTGTCCGAGCGGCCGTGCCCTACGAAAACCAGCGCGTCGATGCCCAGTAAGGGCGCTGCGCCGGTTTCGGAGGGATCGAGTATCTGCCTGACGGATTTGAAAGCGGGTTTTGCCAGCGCTGCCCCGATTTTTGTGCGCGTGCTGCTCATCAGTTCTTCCTTGAGCTTTTCAAGAATGAGCTGGGCCACCGCTTCCGTGGACTTGAGCAGGATATTGCCAGTGAAGCCGTCCGTCACGGCCACATCTACTTCGCCGGCGAATAACTCTTTGCCTTCGATGTTCCCGACAAAGCCGGGGATTTCTGCGCGCATCATAGGACCGGCTGCTTTCACCAGCTCGTTTCCTTTGCCTTCTTCCTCACCGTTTGCCAGCAAACCCACGCGGGGCTGCTGGCGGTCGAGCAGCAGGCGGGCGTAAACGCTGCCCATCCGGCCAAATTGCACCAAAAATTCAGGCCGGCATTCGGCATTGGCACCAATATCCAAAATCACGCACTTTCCGTTTTTTACCGGGAATGTGGTGCACAGACATGGGCGGATGACACCCGGGATGAGCCCGAAGGTTTTGGTCGCAAAATACATGGCCATGCCGGTGTTGCCCGCCGTCACAAAAGCCTGAGCTTCGCCCCCGCGCACGAGGTCCATGCCGACTTGCAGAGTATTGTTGCGTTTAGCGCGGGCTTCGGCAATATGATCGCTCATTTCCAATGCCTCGGGCGCGTGGACGATCCGCACATGGGTTTTATCCCCGGGCTGGGCTGCCAGCAAAGGTTTCAGGACAGCCTCGTCGCCGACCAGAATCAGCTCCACGCCCAGGGTTTCAGCACATAGAACGGAAGCTTCCACTTCGGGCTGAGGGCGTTTGTCGCTCCCCATCGCGTCCAATACGATTGTTGTTTTCATAACTTTCCTCTCAAACTAAAATCCTTGACAATAAGGTCAGGACAGATATAATTTCTATCCACGCGCTGGTGCTGGAATTGGCAGACAGGCATGGTTGAGGGCCATGTGGCGCAAGCCGTGGGGGTTCAAGTCCCCCCCAGCGCACCTTGCAGGCAGCAATGCCTGCTTTTTTTTATGGGAATTCGCGGTTCAACCAGATAACCGGGTTTACCGGCGTCCCATTAATGTTTATTTCAAAATGCAGGTGCGGGCCGCTTGACCGTCCGGTGTTCCCGATGTGCGCGATGAGCTGCCCGGGTTCCACCTGGTCGCCTTCCGCTACCAGAAAATCCTCAAGATGCATATATATCGAAAAAACGCCAAGGCCGTGGTCAATCACGAGGGTGTTGCCGCGCACAATCTGGTTGGGCAACGCAGCCACTACGGTGCCGGCAGCCGGAGCGAACACGTCAATGCCATAACACCAGCCAATGTCCAATCCGGTGTGGTAGTAAATTTTGTCAGTGCCGGTGTACGAGCGCCGACTGCCAAAACGCGAATTCACGCAGTCGCCGCCTTTGGTGGGGTATTGAAAGACGCCGCTCCACTGCCGGGTTGGCGTGAGCGTGGTCACAATCTGCTTGAAAAGAGCATCCTCCGAGGCAATGTTGTCCCCATCGACGGTCTCGGGATCCACCTTCAGCGTCTCGTCGGTTTCGAAATTCCCGGAAGCGACGATTGTCCACTGGTCAAAGCGGTAAGTGGAGCCTTCGTTATTGGTGACTTCGATGGTGAGAGGGTAGGCACCGGGCTCTTGCAGCGCGTTGATGCCGCCAAAGGCGATTTGGCTTCCGTCGTCCCGGGTAAAGAACACCGGCCTGACGCCTGCCAGATCAGCCGTGAGCGTGACGGGTTCCTGGCTGGTAAGCTCGAGGACAAAAGTGCCGCCCTGAACCAAAGGGAGATTGCCAAGCACCAGGGAGCTAATGCCCGGGATAGCCAGGCTGTTTGGGTTGCTTTGCGCGGAGTGCGTGTAGTACGCATCCTGGGGGAGGGCAGCGTTTGGCGACGCGAGCCGATTCAGGCGCGCCAGCGCCCAGGGGTTTTGTCCGGAAAGAAGGGAGCGTTCCATCCAGGATTGTCCCGGCAGCAGTGAGGGCAAGGTTTGCAGGTCTTGCGTGATTTCGGAGCTTGTAAGCGCAATTTTCCGACCGACAAAGAGCTCTGATTGGCTGGTGAACTTGTTCAGGCGCACCAGGCTGGCGGGGTCGGCCTGCGTCCGGCGGCTGAGACTGCGCAAGCTGGCGCCGAGCGGGACGTAATCCGTGGTGAGCACCCCCTGCAGCCCCTCAAGCCCGGGAATATACAGCCGGTCGCCTGGATGCAGGGTGTCCCCAAGGGTGCGGTTGTTCACCGCCAGGATGTCATCAATCGTGGTAAAAAACTGCTCGGCGATGCCGTAGAGCGTGTCTCCGGACTGGACGACGTAGACTGGCAGCTGTACGGATTGCGCTTGTGCAGGCGTTGGTGTCAAAGCCGCGCAAATCATTGGTAAAATCAGCAGGAACAAAACCAGAACACGCTGTAACGATGGATGCGATATTTTTACGGTCATAATTATCAAACGCTAAGTTTACCATAGCCTTGCGCGCAGAAAAAAAGGAGAGAAGGGATGAAAATAACCACCTGGAATGTAAACGGATACCGTGCTGTTGTTGGCAAACAGGGCTTTGAGTGGGTTATGGAGCACCAACCGGACCTGCTCTGCCTGCAAGAAATCAAGGTCAAGCCGGAGCAGCTGAGTGAGGAACTGCGTGAATTTCCAGGATATCAGAGTTTCTGGAACCCGGCGGAAAGACCGGGTTACAGCGGCACGGCTGTGTTTTACAGAATCCCGCCCCTGGAAATCAGCACCGGTCTGGGCGTGGAGGCCTTTGATTCCGAAGGACGCGTGACCCGGCTGAAATACCCCGATTTTTACCTGTACAATATTTACTTCCCCAACGGAGGGGAGGAAAACCAACGGGTTCCCTTCAAGCTGGATTTCTACGCGAGGCTGCTGGAGATATGTGACCAACACCATGAGCAGGGGGAAAATGTCATCATTACCGGAGATTTCAATACGGCGCATAACGAGATCGACCTGGCCAGACCAAAAGACAACGAAAAAAACACCGGTTTTTTGCCCGAAGAACGCGTGTGGATTGATAAGTTTCTGGAACACGGTTTTATCGACGTTTTCCGCCAGCTTTATCCGCTCAGACAGGCTTATACCTGGTGGTCTTACCGGATGAACGCGCGGGTCAGGAACATTGGCTGGCGCCTGGATTATTATCTGGTCAGCGCGCCTCTGATGACCCGGGTGAAGGACGTGATTATCCTGGATGAAATTATGGGCTCCGATCACTGCCCTGTGACGCTGGAGCTGGATTAAACGCAAAACGCCGGAGGAAGTTCCGGCGTTTTGCTTGGTAGTGGTCTTAAGCTTTCGGCGCGCGCAGAATCAGCTGCTTGGCAGCGCGGACCTCGTCACAACGCCCAACAGGGGAGTTGTGCGGGGCATCGTGCAGCAATTCAGGGTTTTCGCGTGCTTCCACAGCAATCTTGCGCATGGCATCAGCAAAGGCGTCCAGGGTTTCCACTGACTCAGTCTCGGTGGGCTCAATCATCAGCGCTTCATGCACAATCAGCGGGAAGTAGTTTGTCGGGGGATGGAAATTGTAGTCAATCAGGCGCTTGGCAATGTCAATCGCGCGGATGCCGGGAGCGTCTGCCCATTGGCCTTCCACAACAAACTCATGCATGCAGCGGCGGTCGTAGGGAAGATGATAGACATCCTTCACCTTGGCGAGCAAATAATTGGCGTTCAGCACTGATTTTTCGGCAATGTCGCGCAGACCGTCCTTACCATGCATCGCGATGTAGGTAAACGCGCGGACCAGCATTCCGAAGTGCCCGTTGAAAGACTTGACGCGCCCGATGGATTTCGCGGGGTGCGCGTAGCCATATAATGGTGGGAGCTCCTCGCTGCCGGGTTCAACAATCGCGACTACCGGGTCCGGCAGGTAGTCCACCAGCTGCTGGCAGACCGCGACGGGACCGGAGCCAGGGCCGCCGCCGCCATGCGGGGTAGAGAAGGTTTTGTGCAGGTTGATGTGCATAATGTCAAAACCCAAATCTCCCGGGCGGACGATACCCAGCAAAGCATTCAGGTTTGCGCCGTCACCGTAGACCAGACCGCCTGCGGCGTGCACCATTTCGATGACCTGCGTCACGTTTTCGTCAAAAAGCCCCAGTGTGTTCGGATTGGTGAGCATCAGGCCGGCCAGGCGTTCGTCGCATAATCCCTTGAGAGCCTCAAGGTCCACGTTTCCACGGGTGTCTGAAGGCAGATGCACCACCTCAAATCCGCTCATCGCGGAGGTGGCGGGGTTGGTGCCGTGGGCGGAATCCGGGATGAGGATACGGGTCCGTTGTGTATCACCGCGGTCCACGTGGTACTTGCGGATGATCAGCACGCCAGTCAGTTCTCCGTGCGCGCCAGCGGCGGGCTGCAGCGAGACCCCGGCAAAGCCGGCAATTTCCTTCAGCCATTCCTGCAGGGTGTACATCAGGTAGAGGTTGCCCTGCACCGTGTCTTCCGGTTGAAGGGGGTGGCTGAGCGCGAAGCCGGGCAGGCGCGAGGTCACCTCGTTAATCTTTGGGTTGTATTTCATCGTGCAGGAACCCAGCGGGTAAAAACCCAGGTCAATCGCGTAGTTTTTCTGGGAAATGCGCGTGAAGTGACGTACTGTGTCACTTTCCGCCAGTTCTGGCAGCGGGAGTTCTTTTCGGCGGAAGGCAGCGGGCAGTTCCACCTCCGGCACATCAGAAGCCGGAAAGCGCACGCCCTGACGGCCGGGAGAGGAAAGTTGGAAGATGGTGGGCTCAGTCATGGGTCACCTCGATCAAAGCGTCGTGCAGCAGGTCAATATCCTCTTTGCCAATTTTCTCCGTGACGGCAATGAGCAGGCAGCCGTCTAACTCCGGATAATCCTTACCAAGGTCGTAACCTCCAAGGATGTCGTAAGCGCGCAGGTCTTCGAGCAGATGCTCGACCGGCTGCGGGCTGCGGATGACAAATTCGTGGAAGAAGGGCTCGGCGGAAAAAACCTGGGTATATCCCTGGATGGAGCTGATCTGTTTTAGCGCGTAATGCGCTTTTTGGAAGCACAAGTTACTGACAGCTTCAAAGCCTTGCTTTCCGAGCAGGCTCAGGTAGATTGTGGAAGCGAGCGCCATTAATCCCTGATTCGTGCAGATATTCGAAGAGGCTTTCTCGCGGCGGATGTGCTGCTCGCGTGCGTTAAGCGTGAGCACGTAAGCTAACCTGCCGGCGTTATCCACGGTCTCACCCACCAGCCTGCCGGAAATCTTGCGCAGCAGGTCGTTCGTCACCGCGAAGATACCCAGGTACGGACCGCCGTAGGAGAGCGGAATGCCGAGCGGCTGCCCTTCTCCGAAGACGATATCCGCGCCAATTTCACCAGGAGGAGTGAGCACGCCCAACGCGGTAGGGTTGACTGCCACTGCCACCAGCGCGCCCGCGTTGTGAGCGGTTTCAATGAGCGGTTTGTAGTCAATCACGCGCCCGAAGAAATCCGGGTACTGGACCATGACCAGGGCGGTATCGGCATCAATTTGAGCGATAAGCTTCTCCAGAGAGGCGTCGATTCCGGTTTCGGGGTCATCGCCTTCAATGCTGATGTCCTGATTGCCGCGCATGTAGGTGCGCACTACCTCGCGGTACTGCGGATTGACCGCGCGTGAAAGCAGGAATTTTGTGCGTTTGCCTTTGTGGTGATGATAAGCCAGGATCACCGCTTCAGCAGCGGCAGTCGCGCCGTCATAGTGCGAGGCGTTGGCGACGTCCATGCCGGTCAGTTCGCAAATCAGGCTTTGGTACTCAAAAATGGCCTGCAGTGTGCCTTGCGAGATTTCGGGTTGGTACGGCGTGTAAGCGGTATAAAACTCTCCGCGCCGCAGGAGCATGTCCACCGCGGCGGGCACATAGTGGTCATAGGCGCCCGCGCCGATGAAGTTCAACAGGGTCTTGGTGCTGCCGTTCGCGTTGGCGATGCTTTCCAGATCGTCGGCGGCTTCCATTTCGGTCAGGGGGGAGGGAAGCTTAAGCTCAGGGAAGCGGAAATTTTCAGGGATCTCGTTAAAGAGGTCTTTGACTTTTTCGATTCCGATCGTTTTAAGCATCACCTCCACATCTTTTTGGGTGTGGGGTGTGAACATAAGCTTTACCCTACGCGGTAAGCTTGATAGGCATCGGCGGTGAGCAGTTTTTCCAGCTCAGCCTGGTCGTCAACCTTAATCCTGAGGAGCCAGCCTTCGCCGTACGGGTCACTGTTAAGAATTTCCGCGTTGTCCGACACAGATTCGTTAATCTCCGTCACAACGCCGCTCACTGGCAGAATGACCTCGGAGCTGGCTTTGGCGGAATCCACCTGACCAAGCTGCCCGCCGGCTTTCACAGTGTCGCCGACCTCAACCGAGAATTCAAAATAGACCACATCACCGAGCGCATCCTGGGCGTAATCAGAGATTCCGACGGTGGCAATGCCGTTTTCCAGCCTCACCCATTCATCCGTTTGAGCATACTTTAGTTCTTGTGGGAAGTTCATTATTTCTCCTTATCAAATAGTTGCAAAGGCACAGGTTTCGTGTGCCTCTGTTGTCGACTGTTGACTGTTTCCTTCAGAGGATTAATTGGTAGGGTCTGTTTACCTGAGAGTTTCGCCCGTTATAACGGGTTTGCCCCTTCGGTGCCTGAAACCAGGGCTCTTCCCAGCCAAAGGTTAATTTAATTTTAGCCGGATGGGGTGTTAAGTCAAGCGGAACTGCTGTGCGCGGCTGTGGGGACTGGCGGGAATCTACCTCAACCGCCTGCCCGTTCGACATAATCCAGGCTCTGGTGCCTGAAATAGGTGTTGTAGAGCTCCGAGTAATGCCCGCCTTGTTTGAGCAGCCGGGCATGCGTACCTTCCTCGATGATATCGCCATCGCGCAGGACAATGATGCGGTCAGCGCTTTGCACGGTAGAAAGACGGTGCGCGATGAGCACGCTGGTCGATTGCTTGAGAATGAGGTTCAGCGCACTCTGGATTTGTTTCTCGGTGAAGGGATCAATGCTGGCGGTGGCTTCGTCCAGGATGAAAACCGAAGGATTTTGAGCCAAGACCCGCAGCAGCGCGACGAGCTGGCGCTGCCCCATGGAGATTTGCGCTCCGCGTTCCCCCACCCGGGTGTCCAGGCCGTTCGCGAAGGTGTCCAGCCATTCCCCGCCCCCAATCTGGCTGGCAAGGGAAAGGATTTCTTCGCGCGAGATATCCGCTCTGGCAAAACGGATGTTTTCTTCCACCGTCCCCTCAAACAGGAAGGGAACCTGGGTGACCAGACCCATATGCTGGCGCAGAGCGTGCAGGTCGTAACTGCGGATGTCTCTGTCGTCGATGAGCAGCTCACCGGATTGGAATTCATAAAAACGGGCAATCAATCGCGCGATGGAAGTCTTTCCGGCGCCGGTGTGCCCAACGATTGCGACGTTTTCGCCTTCGCTAATATGCAGGCTGAAGTCATTCAGAATTGTTTTTTCATTGGCATAACTGAAACAGAGGTGCTTGAAATCAATTTTTCCGCGATAGTTTTCGGGTTGCTCCGCTCCGGTTTGGATGACCGTATGTTCTGCGTCAATCAGGGCGAGAATCCGTTCAGCGGCGGATAATCCAGTCTGGACCTGAGTCCAATAGGATGTGATGCTGAGGATTGGCTGCAAGAAGCGTTCGGTGCTCAGGATAAAGAGGTACCAGGCTCCGGCGGTGATGATGCCTTGCATGGCCGAGATGGCCCCAAAATACACCAGCATTGCGGTTGCCAGCGCCCCAAGCACGCGCGTGGTCGGGAAAACTGTGGAAAGGACCATGCCGCGCTTGACGTTCGTCCGGAAAGAAATGGTGTTCGAGCGTTTGAACTCATTGTAGATGCTCTCTTCCTGGCGGAAATTCTTAGCAATCGCGATCCCGCTAATGGTTTCTTTGATTGTAGCGTTCACATTCGCCATAGCACGCATCCCCTGACGCGAAACGCGCCTTGCCAGGTTGCGGTAAAGCGAAACAAACACAATGAACACCGGGACAGTCAAAAAGAACAATAACGCCAGATGCCATTCAGCGGTCAGGAGAATGACCGCGGTCACGACTGACTGAACCAGATTGTTGGCAACGTCCATTGTGAGCGTGATGAGCGTGGAGAAATCACGGGTATCGGTGGTGATGCGTGAGACGATCTTGCCTGAAGAAAACACATCATGGAAAGCCATGTCCTGGCGCATGGAGGATGCAAAAGCATCTGTGGATAAGCTGCGGTTGATATCCGCGATGACGCGCGCCAGAAGGCGGTGGTTTATGAAATAGAAGAGGTACCCTAGCAGCTCCAGAAGGATGACGGCTGAGGTGAGCAGGTAAAAAGTCTGTTGATCTGGAATGCCGGCTATGCCTTCGTCCAGTACCCTGGATACGAGGACTGGCGGAAGCGCGCCCAACCCGCCGTGCAGCAGCACGGCGATAAGGATGACCAGAATCCGTTTGCGTTCAGGTCTGGCATAGGCCCAAATCCGCCCGAAGAGGGTTTTATTGCTGTATTGGCGGTCGTAAGATTCGCTGGCAAGTCCGGTGGAGAATCCCATAGCGACTACTTCTCCGTAAAGATGTTTCGATAGGATTGGGAAGTCTGCATCAGTTGAGCATGCGTGCCGATATCTGAGATTGTTCCACGGCGCATAACAATGATGAGGTCCGCCCAGCGGATTTGGGACAGCCTGTGCGTGATGATGAAGGTGGTGCGCCCTTCGGAAGCGGCTTTGATAGCGCGCTGAATCTCGTCCTCCGTCTGGCTGTCAATCGCGCTGGTGGAATCGTCGAGAATGAGGATTTTTGGGTCGGTCAGGAAAGCGCGCGCCAGGGCAATACGCTGGCGCTGACCGCCGGAAAGCGTTACGCCGCGTTCGCCGATGATAGTATCGTACGCTTCCGGCAGGGAGGAGATGAATTCATGCGCCTGCGCTTTTTGGGCGGCTGCTTGCACTTCTTCCAGGCTGGCGCCAGGTTTACTGAAGGCGATATTTTCGGCGATGGACTTGGAAAAAAGGAAGATATCCTGTTCAATAATGGAAATCTGGCTGCGCAGTGTGTCCAGTTTCCAGCTTCTGAGGTCGAAGCCGTCAATCATCACAGAGCCTTCGTTCGGGTCGTAGGTGCGGTTGATCAGGCGCACCAGCGTGGTTTTCCCGGAACCGGTCTGACCGACGATAGCGACGGTCTGTCCGGGCTGAACCTGAAAATTGATATTGCTTAAGGCGGTTGTGTTGGCGTTGTAGGAGAAGCTCACATTCTGAAAGCGGACTTCGCCGCGCAGTGTCCGGGCATGGCCGGCATCATTCTTGTCCAGGTTGTTTTCCGCGTTCATGATGGAAAGCAACCGACGCGCGCTGGCAATTCCCAGCGAAATCTGTGAATAGGAGTGGATAGAGGTGTTGGTTGGGAAGTTCAGCAGCGCGAGGGCACTGAAATACTTGATAACATCTCCCAACGGAATGGCGCCCTGTTGGAATAAAACCAGGGCATGCAGCAATCCAAAGCCCATGGCCAGAGCGAGCAGCAGCAAGGGCAAAAAGCGCGCTTCCATATCCCCTTGTTCCACCGACGCGTCGCGATAGGCTTTGATATTGCGCCTGAAAAGTTCGATTTCGCTCTCTTCTTGCGCGACCGCCTTAACGGTTTCCACGCCGTCAATCGCTTCTGCCAGGCGGCTGTTCATCTGACCGAAGCTGCTCCGCACTCGGTTGGTAATGGGTCGGAGCTTCTTGAGATAAACCGCAATCGAAAAGAAATAAGAGAGAATGAACAAGACCGGCGTGAGCAGCAGAGCAGGATGGATTTGCCAACCAATGACCAGCGGAATGAACAGAAAGTTAATGGACCCGAAGACCATGTTAATTCCGGGGCTGAAGAGAAAATTGACCTCGCGGATATCGTTGGTCGCGCGCGCCATCAGGTCCCCGACAGACTGCAAGGTATGAAAGGTCATGCTCTTTCCAAGCAGACTGATGTAAAACTCATCGCGCACGTCGCGCTCAATTTTTTGGGCGGTAACCTCAAACCCAAAATTGCGCATCAATTGAAACACACCGCGCAAGACCTGCGTGTACGTGATGATCAGCGCGGCGCGGATGAAGACGTTTCTGTCTGGTGCGCCGCTGGTCAGGTTGGTGAAAACAATCCCGAACTGCACCGCGGGAATGGAAGCCAGCGCGGCGTTGCCGACCGCGCCAATGATCGCCGCAAGAAATACCGCCCAATGATGGAGCGTATGCGAAAACAACCAGACGAAAGGATTGGACTTGTTCGTCTTATACCGAAACGGAATAGAGAATTCGCTGATACTCATCAAAATGAAGCCAAGAATAAACTCTTGAATATTGTACCGCAGGAAAAACCCTGATCCGGAAAATCGCGGTGGAAATTCACATCCAATGCGCACAGCCGGGACACTACTGCGCATGGAGTAGAAGCAGGCGACCGGAAAAGACGGTCTTCCTGGAGCTGCTCTTGACTTCCCATGGCACTTTGATAAAGCAAATTTCCATCAAATAATCGGATTAATTTAGCGAAACACCTTGACTTAACGGTTCTAATCTGGCTATAATCAGATAAATAAGGATTATTAATAAGATTAATAAAATACAACGCATGAAAAACAAGAGCGAACTTCTCGATTATCTGGCGGAAGCCCAGCGCGCGCAAGCGCCCATCCCCAGCATACCTGAACTCAGTCATCTGCTGGGGATCAGTGTTGCCAGCGTGCGTGAGCAGCTTGAAGTGGCGCGCACACTCGGTTTTGTGGATGTAAAGACCAAGGTGGGCATCCAGAATCGGGAGTTTTCACTGAATCAGTGTCTGGAACTCGGGCTGCGTTACGGCGCCAAGGTCCAGCCGAATGTGCCGGATGCATTGCGGGACCTGCGCAAACATATTGAAATCAGCTACTGGCATGAAGCCGCCCCGCAGCTTACCAGCGGGGAAATCCAGAGCCTGTACCGCATTGTCGAGGCCGCGCTGGTGGGAATTGGGCGCGAACCGACGTACTTCCCACAAACTGAACACCGCGAATTCCACATGCTCATTTTCGCGCACCTGGAAAATCAGATCGCAAAAAACATCCTGGAAACTTTCTGGAAGCTGACTGTGGATTATGAACGCAATCTGTTCCCGGACCGGGCGTATCTGGAAAACGTGTGGAATTATCACCGCCGGATAGCGGATGCCTTGGCAGCGCGCGATTATGAACGCGGGTATCAATGGCTCGTTGAGCATATGGATCTGGTGAAACAGCGGAAAAAGGTTGAGTTATCTCAACGCTTTGAATAAGGTTTTACAGGAGAGCAGCAAAGAGATGGATTATCCAACAATAAAAACCCGGGTTGAGAACAGTGGTTCTGTGAACGAATTTTGCCTGACGGTCTGCACCGTGAACGGCTCCGGCAGCGCTACGGCGAACATGATACTGTATCGGGCGCTTTTCAATTTGGGCATTCCCACATCAGGAAAGAATATTTTCCCCTCCAATATCAAGGGGATGCCGACATGGTTCGTGATTCGCGTCTCCGAGCGGGGTTACATCGGCAGAGTTCCTTACGATGATATTATCGTTGCGATGAACGCGGAAACCTTCCAGAAGGACCTGAGCTACCTGCCGGAAGGCGGCGTCGTTTTTTACGCTGACCACCTGCAAAAGCCCGCGGAGGCCCGCCCGGACCTGGTGTATTATCCCATGCCAATCCGGCAGTTCGTCCGGCAGGCGGAAGTTCCCAGAAACATGCGCGAATACATGGAAAACATGGCGTACGTGGGGATTGTCGGGCAGGTCTTGGGTATCCCCATGGAGAGTATCGAATACGCGCTGGGAAAACACTTTGGCAGCCGGCAGAGTGCGCTTGAGTCCAACCTGAACATGATCAGGATGGGCTTTGAGTGGGCTGCAGCCAACCTGACCAAACAAGACCGCTATTCGGTGCGGAAGCTGGCGCCATTGACGGATTGCATCCTCACTGATGGCAATAACGCTGCAGCCCTGGGTGCCCTTTTTGGCGGCGCGCAATTCTGCTCCTGGTATCCGATCACCCCGGCGTCCAGCCTGGTGGAAGCGATGATCGCGCAAAACCCGAAATTGCGTAAAGATCCGCAGACCGGGAAAAACACCTGCGTCATTCTGCAGGTTGAGGATGAATTGGCCGCGGCTGGCGCAGCAATTGGGGCTGGCTGGGCTGGCTTACGCGCAATGACCGCGACTTCCGGTCCGGGCTTGAGCCTGATGACTGAAAATATTGGTTTGGCTTATTTCACCGAAACGCCTGTGGTCATATGGGATGTTCAGCGGGTGGGGCCCAGCACCGGGTTGCCCACGCGCACCGCGCAAGGCGACCTGGCGATGGTGTACCGACTGGGGCACGGCGATATTAACCACATCATCCTCATTCCGGGCAGCGTGAACGAATGCTTCGAATTCGGTTGGAAAGCTTTTGATATTGCTGAACATTACCAGACACCTGTGTTTGTGATGAGCGACCTCGACCTGGGGATGAACCAATGGATCACTGATAAATTCGCCTACCCTGACAAGCCGATTGATCGGGGCAGAATTCTTTGGGAAGAAGACCTGGCTCACTTTGAAGGCGGCTGGGGACGCTACAAAGACGTCGAAGGCGACGGCATTCCCTGGCGGACAGTCATGGGCAACCAGAACCCTGCCGCGCCTTACTTTACGCGCGGAACCGGTCACGATGAATATGGTAATTACAGCGAGGACCCCCAAAACTGGGCAGAAACCATCCAGAGAGTCAAGCGGAAACTGCAGAATTCCTGCGAGTGCCTGCCCGGACCGGCCCTTCGGGAAAAGCCAGGCGCTCGAATCGGCATCATCGCGATGGGTTCGGTGGACCCGGCTGTGGTCGAAGGGCAGGACCAATTGGAGGACGCGGGACTTGCGGTGGATTATTTGCGAATCCGCGCGCTGCCAGTTTGCTCGATTGTGCAGGAATTCCTGGAGAACCACGACAGGGTATACGTTGTTGAATTGAATCGGGACGGGCAGTTATTCGGGATCCTCATCCAGGAATTGCATGAACATACGCCCAAACTTATTTCTTTGGCCGAGGTGGATGGGCTGCCGATGACAGCAACCTGGGTTTCGCAGCAAATTCTTGCCAAGGAGCAGAACAATGGATAATGTGCAAACAGCCAAAACTGAACGCAACTTTGTCGGCCTTTCCCCGATTGATTACCGCGGAAAACCCTCCACGCTTTGCCCGGGCTGCGGTCACAACACCATTTCCAACCAGATTCAACAGGCGATTTATGAGCTGGGTCTGGTGCCCGAGATGGTGGCCAAATTCAGCGGCATCGGCTGTTCCAGCAAAAGCTTGAACTACTTCCTGCAGCGCTCCTTCGGGTTCAACGGCCTGCACGGGCGCATGCCCACGCTGGTCACCGGCGCTTGTTTCGCTGACCGGCGCATCAAAGCGCTCGGAACATCCGGCGACGGTGATACTGCCAGCATTGGTCTGGGACACTTCAAGCACATCATCCGCCGGAACGTCCCGATGGTGTACATCATCGAGAATAACGGCGTGTATGGGCTGACCAAAGGACAGTTTTCTGCCACATCTGACCTTGGTTTAGAGCTGAAGCACCAGGGCAGGAACTTCCTGCCTCCTCTGGACCTGTGCATGGAAGCGCTGATCAGCGGCGCAAAGTTTGTGGCAAGAGCCTTTTCCGGTGATATTAAGCAAATGAAAGAGCTGCTAAAAGCGGCAGCTGTGCATAATGGAATCGCGGTCATTGATGTTATCAGTCCCTGCGTAACCTTCAACAACCGCGACGAAGCGATGCAATCCTACTCCTGGGGCAGAGAAAACGAAGCGCCCATCCAGGATATCACCTACGTCCCGCGTGCGCATGCCATCCAGATCAAAGATTTTCAGGAAGGCGAAACACGTGAAGTTCGCCTGCACGATGGCTCAAGCATACTCCTGAAAAAGATCGACCGGGATTATGATCCGACCGATAAAAATGCTGCGCTGGACTTGCTGACCGAATCGTATAAGAACCATTACTTTGCGACCGGCTTAATTTATATTGAAAGCTCGGAAACCAACATCTACGATGAGTTCGATTTTGTGGAAGAACCGCTCAACCGGCTGACACCCGACAGGCTGCGTCCGGATGCCGCGGCACTGGAGCGCATCAACCAGGTCTATCAATAGTCCCGACTTGGGTCTGGCAGGGAAGAGCGCGGCGTGAGGGTTTTTAGGGCGTATTAAGCCAGAAACGCCGCGGCAATCGGCATTCCCAGTTTCGAAACCAAGTGAGGCAGTGGAACCACAGCCTCACTTTTTCGTTAAATTAATAGACCTAAATCCCGCTGGGTGCAGAGTATTTTAGTAGTCCAGCTGCTAAAACTATCTGTGGATATCTATCGAGTGGCAGTTCAGCTTTTCAATATGCGCGTCGATACGATCAGTCAGGGCATGGCACACGAGGTAAGAAATCAATCCGCGGAATTCAGGAGAGATGCCTTCCAGGGGATAGTGCTTGCTATCGATAGCACTGTGCCGCTTGCTTCGTGATTAACACCGCTTCGACCATTTCTGAAGTCGTGCCGCGGTCGGATGCAATCACAATTTCGGATTTATCGGTAACAGGCGCGTTGCCGTGGGGGGCATAACGCGCCTAAAGCTCCCTGAAGCGGAAAAACCCAGCCAGGTTTAAAAAACAAAAAACACAGCTGGCTGGACTACTGTGTTTTGCTACAGTTTTTATTTCCGCGTTGGTAACTTCTCCGCCTGGTCAGCCTCTTAAGGTATAGAGCAGGGTGAGATTGGGTTTGCCGAACTCGCCCACCGGGAAGCCGCTGATGACAACCACCTGGTCGCCCGCGCGGAGCGGAGTAGACGAGGTGATGGCTGTTTGGACGTGCCGGATCATCGTTTCAAGCGTGTCTGCATGCGGGACAAGCAGAGGGGTGACGCCCCAGGCAATGCCCAGCCATTGATAGGTGCGAATTTCAGGCGTAAACGCGTAAATTGGGACTGCAGGTTTGGTTTTGGACATCCACATCGCGCTGGCGCCCGAGATGGTGAATACCACAATCCCCGATACTTTGGCATCAGCGCTCAGGTCCTTCGCGGCGCGGACGATGGAAATCGTGTTATCCATCTGGTCTGTGCTGACCAGAGTGTCGAGGTGACCCCATTCCTGGAGGTGTTTTTCCGATTCGCGGATGATAGATTCCATCATCCGCACGCTTTGCACCGGATATTTCCCGGCCGCGGATTCCGCGGAGAGCATGACCGCGTCGGTGCCGTCAAAAATCGCGTTGGCCACATCCGCAGCCTCGGCGCGGGTTGGGCGCGGGTTGTTAATCATCGACTCGAGCATCTGCGTGGCGGTAATGACGAATTTGCCCTTTTGGTTGGCTGCCCGGATGATCGCTTTTTGGGCAGAGGGCACCACCGCCGGGGACATTTCCACGCCCAGGTCTCCGCGCGCGACCATCACGCCGTCAGTCGCGTCGATGATGGATTCGAGGTTCGCGATCGCTTCCGGACGCTCCAATTTGGCGACAATCGGCGGCAGCCGGCGCATGCTGGTCATTTCGCGCATGGTCTCACGCACCGTCAGAATATCGGATGCCTGCTTGACGAAGGAAATCGCGACCAGGTCCACGCCGATATCCAGCCCAAATTGCAAATCCTCAAGGTCTTTGGGAGTCAGGCAAGGAATATCGAGCTTGGAACCCGGCAGGTTCACGCCTTTATGCGATTTCAGGTTCCCGCCCAGGATAACCCTGGCATAAATGTTCTCGCCATCCAATTCCAGGACTTCGAATTCCAGTTGGCCGTCGTCCATCAGGATATGGTTCCCTGGAACAAGCGCCTCGTGCAGCTTGGGGACGTCAAACGGGATAAAGATCGTGCCTTCGCGCACATTTTCCGGGTTTTCGGAGGAGCTGAGGGCGACGACCTGATTCGATTTCAGGGTGATAAAGTCCTTGTCCAATTTGCCGATGCGCAATTTGGGGCCTTGCAGGTCCATCAAAATTGAAACAGGTTTACCAAGCTCTTCGGAGAGAGCGCGCAGCAGTTTTACTTTTTCTGCGTGGTCTTCATGCGTGCCGTGAGAAAAATTCAGGCGGGCAACGTCCATCCCGGCTTCTATCAACGCGCGCAGCGTGCTTTCATCCGAACTGCTCGGACCGAGCGTGGCAACGATTTTGGCAAACCTGTTCATGCTTTCCTGCTTTCTAAGCCTGTCTCAGCACCCGGGCAATCTTTGGCAGCGCCCAATCGAGCGTTTCCCGTTCGATTACCAGCGGAGGGGCAAAGCGAATCACATGCGTGTGTGTTTCTTTCGCCAGGATTCCTTCGCTCTGCAGCGACTCACAAAAGCGGCGCGCGCCGCCGGCTTCGGGTTTTAGTTCCACGCCAATCAACAAACCTTTCCCGCGGATTTCCTTAATGTATGGGGAGTTAATTTCACTCAGCTGGTCCATAAAATACTTCCCGAGCGTAAAGGCGCGCTCCGGCAGCTTTTCTTCTTCAATGACTTCCAGCGCGGCAATGCCAACCGCGGCCGCCAGAGGACTGCCGCCAAAGGTGGAGCCGTGTTCGGAGGGCACAATCAGTCCGAGCACATCTTTGTCTGCCAGCACCGCGGAAATCGGGTACATGCCGCCAGAAAGCGCTTTGCCGATGATGGTCATGTCCGGGCGGACGCCTTCGTATTCGGAGGCGAATAGTTTGCCGGTGCGCCCCAGGCCTGTTTGGATTTCATCGGCGATGAAGAGCACGTTATTTTGTCTACAAAGCTCGGCTGCGCCGCGCAGGTAACCTTCCGGCGGAATGATGACGCCGTTTTCACCCTGGATGGGTTCCAGCATCACCGCGGCGGTGTTGGGACCGATGGCGGCTTTTAGCGCTGCCAGGTCCCCGAAGGGAATGACCTTGAAACCGGGCGTGAACGGACCGAACGCGTCCTTATAGAGGGGTTCGGTTGAAAACGATATGATGGTCACCGTGCGTCCGTGGAAATTACCGGCGGCCACGATGATTTCAGCTTCATACTTAGGGATGCCTTTAACGGCGTAACCCCATTTCCGGGCGACCTTTACGGCGGTTTCGACTGCTTCCGCCCCGCTGTTCATGGGCAGGCTCATTTCGTAGCCGCTCATATCCGAGAGCTTCTTGTAAAAGATTCCCAGCTTATCATTGCGAAAAGCGCGTGAGGTCAGGCTGATTCGTTGGAGCTGGTCTGTCATTGCCTGAACAATTTTGGGATGATTGTGACCTTGATTTAGCGCGGAATACGCGCTGAGGCAGTCCAGATAGCGCTTGCCTTCAACGTCTTCTACCCAAACACCATTACCTTTGGTCAGCACTACGTCCAACGGTTTGTAGTTGTGCGCGCCGTACTGGTCTTCGAGATTGATAAAATCCTGGGAATTCAAGTCATTCTCCTTGTAAGAGTGTATACAAAATCGCTTTTTGAGCGTGCAGACGATTGTGCGCCTGTGGGAAAATGCGCGAGTGCGCTCCGTCGGCAACGCTGTCGGTAAGTTCATGGTTGCGGTGGGCGGGCAGGCAGTGCATCACGATGACATCCGGATTGGCTTCAGAAACCAATTGGTCATTGACCTGGTAGGGTGGGAACACGCGTTCGCGTTCGGCGGCTTCTTCTTCCTGACCCATGCTGGTCCAGGTATCCGTGTAGATGACATCGGCGAAGCGGACTGCTTCGTGTGGGTCCCGGACGAAGCTCAGGCGGGAGCCGCTGCCGCGCGCAATCTCCAGCGCGGTTTCGACGGCTGAGCCGGGCATGTCGTAGTGTTCCGGATTCGCGATGCTGAAGTTCGCGCCCATCTTGGCGCTGATTTGCATAAGAGAAACGGCGACATTATTGCCGTCGCCCACATAAGTCACGTTGACGCCTTTTAGTTTGCCAAAATTCTCATAGATGGTCAGAGCGTCCGCCAGAGCCTGGCAAGGGTGGCTGAAGTCGCTGAGCCCGTTGATGACGGGAACGTTTGCCCAGTGCGCAAGCTCGAGTACGTGCTGATGCTCGAAGACCCGCGCCATAATCGCGTGAACGTAGCCAGCCAAAACGCGCGCGATATCCGCTACGGATTCACGTTTGCCCAGACCAATCTCATTGGGAGAAAGGTACAAAGCGTCTCCTCCCAGGTGGCGCATGGCCATATCAAAGCTAACCCTGGTGCGCAATGAAGGCTTTTGAAAAATCATCGCCAGCACTTTCCCCTTGAGAACGGGTTCGTTACCGCCTTCCTGGTACTCCCGTTTAAGCCGCACGGCAAGGTCCAGCAACTCCTGCAGCTCATCCTGACTGTAATCGATGATGTCCAAAAAATCTTTGTGCATACACTCTCCTTAATTTATTTTTTTCGTTTTCAGACCAGGACAAGGCCGGGTTTCCCCGTTGGTCTTATCGGATTTTACCAGACTTAAGCATATCCAAGCCCTCCAGGAAACGCATGAGCTGACTGAAGAAAACCCATAGCGCGAAAGCCGCCAGCGCTATGCAGGCGATATTCACATAAACGGGCATGTTTGTGAAAAGAGAATCCATATCCGCCTGAAGGTCCGAAAGGATTTTCTGATAACTCTCCAAAATCGGAGCGGCGTCCGCCAGGCTTGCCTTGATTTCAGCGGTTTGGACGGTAAGTGCGCCCACATCTTCGCCGAGCAGTTCTATATCGCCGGCGGATTGCTTTAAATCCCCGGTGATTTGCTCCAACAGCGGCGAAAGGCTGCTGATATCCCCGGACAAGTTTTCAAGCGTGACGTGCAGCGGGACTTCCGGAACATAATCCAGCCTGAGGAGGGGGATTCTTGCCAGCATCTGCAAGGTCGAATCAATAAGTTTTGAGCTTTCCGAGGCAGATTTCAATGTGATCGCGCCTTCCGACGTTATCGAGGCCATATCCGTGCCGATGAGCTCGCTGAGGTCTTTCAGGAAGGGGGACAGACCAGCTATAGATGTCTCCAGCGTTTTCAGAGAGCTTTGCAGTTCGTCAAAGCTGGCATCAACTTCATCCAGCGACTGGTTGATGAGTTGCAGACCGCTGCTTGTGGTGCTCAGGGTCTCCTGGATAGAAAGACCGAGTTTGGAAGAAAATTCAATGAGGGGTAAACGGGAAGTCAAAGCACCGACGCCAAGGCTAAGCGCCATGAGCATTCCGATGACGCTCAGGAATACAATCATACCCCCCCGGGTTTTTTTAGGTTTCAGGTTAGTCTCTGGCATGGTTGATACTCCCGCGTATTGGGTTGGCTATTTCTTGTAGAATTTCGTCCTGCAAGCCGCTCATTTCTTCCAGTTCTGCTTCTTCCAAGTGATCGAAGCCGTTCAGGTGCAGGACGGCATGCACAAAAAGCATTTCCAGCTCCTCCTGCAGGTTGAAACCTCTTTCTTCCGCCTGTGTGATGGCTTTCTCGATGGAAATGACGATATCCCCGATGAAATGGCTGCCTGTTTCCAGGTCGACAAACTCGTTTTCGAAGGAAAGGACATCCGTAGCCTCGTCCATGTCGCGGTAGGCTTTGTTGAGCTTACGGATGCCGGCATTGTCCGTGATTTTCAGACTGACAGTATCCTCAGCATGTCTGCCAAGCTTTTCGGCGGCTTTCTGGTATGCGAGGGTCAGCCGCTCAGTCGCAATCATAGCGCGATATTTGCGCGGGATGATGAACTCTATCATAAGGCGTTCCTTCCAGGATGAGCTTACCCGACGGATTCGCTGCCTTTGGATGCGGAGTCTCCGTTGAGTCTCAGGTTCGGGTATTGGATGCGTGGATGGTAAGACCGCTGCAGGGTCTGGAAAAAAGAATCTTCAATGGTGCTCAAGTCTTTTAATGTCAGGTCTGTTGCGTCCAGTTGACCTTCATTCTTGTACATGTCAATGGTTTTGCGAATGAGGGCGCGGATTTCATCATCACTACGCGGCGTCTCCGCGCGGGAACGGGCTTCGGTGCCGTCGGAAAGCATCACGATGGCAGTCTCCCTGGATTGCGGTTTTGGACCTGGATAGGTGAAGAGCGCTTTGTTGACGCTCTCCGGGCCCTCCGCCGCGGCTGCGGCCTGGGAGTATTGATATAAGGTGACCATAGTGCCGTGGTGTTCGAGAATGAAATCAATCACGCGGGAGGGCAAACGGTATTTTTTTGCCAGCGTCACGCCGTCGTGCACATGCTGGATAATGGTTGCGGCAGCAGTGACCGGGTCCAGGTCGTCGTGAGAATCCAGTTTATCCTTGACCTGGTTTTCAATGAAGAATGCCGGATTATTGGCTTTCCCTGCATCGTGGAAGAGCGCGCCGACGCGCACCAGCATGCGGTCCGCGCCCACAGCCTCGGCGGCTTGTTCCGCCAGGTTGGATACCAGCAAGCTGTGTTGGTAAGAACCAGGAGCATTGCTAAGGATGTATTGCAGCAGCGGATGGTCCGGACGGGAGAGATCCAGCAGCTGCAGCGCGGTGGGGATATCCAGAATCTGGGATACCACATATTGGAGCAGCAGCGCCAGACTGCCGGAAGCCAGGCCGTTGATGAGGGTCGCTGCCATCAGGGATGTGAGGCCAATCAGGTCTGTGTAGGTATCGCCCAGACGGAAGGTCATTACCACAGCCATAGCTGTGACGCCAGTGAGGAGCCCGGCAGCCAGAAACGCGCTGATTCGGCGCGCGCGGCCTATCGTCAGCATCCCGACCATCGCTGGGAGGAGATAGAAAACCCCTAATTCCGTGGCGCGCGTGGTATCAAAGACCATCAAGATGGAAAGAAAGATGCTCATCACGATGCCAAGCTCGAAATTGAAGATAATCGAGAGGGTCAGCCCGAAGGCCGCAACCGGATAGAGGTATGGCACAATTGTCCGGTCTATCACCAGAAAACGCCCCAGCGCGAGGAATATGATGAACAAACTGGCGATAACCAACAGCGCTTTGACCGAAAAGAACGGCTGGTCCTGCCGACGCTGCATGTACAGCGCGGTCAACACTGCGATGATGCCTGTCAGGACAGCGCTGGTGATGATGCGATTGGTTTGATTTACGGGTTTCGCGAGACCGAAGACGTTCAGAGCTTCATAATCTTCATCGCGGATAATTTGTCCGCGCCGGACGACGACTTCACCCGCGATTATCTGGCGGGATATTGGTTCAATGCCAGCCCGGGCTTGCTCGCGGGCATTGTTGGTCAGTTCCTCGCTGAAAAGACTCGTTGGCGTAATCAACGGGGAGACCAGCGCGATTACGAGCTGAGCATCTTCCTGTGGGAACGAAAAGTCGATCACAGCTGGCAGATTGCTGCGGATTTGGGCAACATTATCGTTGCGGATGGTATCGCGCATAACCTGCTCAAGCACGCGGCGGGCTTCGACCTCAATTTTTTGCCAGTCCTGTTCCTCTAATTCCAGCAGTTGGGTTGCCACCGCGTTGCTTAATTTCACGGAAGTAATCGCCGCAAGGTCTAGCAACTTTTGTTCCTGGGTGGAAAAAGGGTCTTTCCGGACGGTTGAAATATAGTAAAGCACGCTGTTGAGCGTTTCGAGCTGATGTCGGGAAATGCTGGGGTCAGTAGGTAGAAACACGGGCGAAACAGCCGCCGCGGCCTGGGTGCGGGCGCGTTCGGTTAATACCTTGCTTTCGTACGTGATGGAATACGGCGCGAGAATTTCCTGTGTCGCAACCTCCCCCACACCGACCGGGATATTGGATTGTGTGATGAGACCGGGCAGGACCAGCGAACCAAAGATGAGCAGGCTGGTGACAAGCAGTATGAGAAGGCGCAGCGCGCCTTGGGTAAAAACTGCTGGTTTCGAGCTGTTTTCCCGCTTCTTTGCCATGTCAAGCAAGTTTGCTGAGGCGGTCCTTTACCACCCGACTGGCATCCTGATTAGTGGCACGCCCGGCCAGCTTTGGGATGAGTACCTTTAGCACCAGCCCCATGTCTTTTGGGGAGGTGGCTCCAGTTTCCCGGATGATTTCCTCTGTCAGGGCAACAAGTTCCGCTTCCGTGAGCTGCTTGGGAAGGTAAGCCTCCAGCTCCTTGATTTCCAGCCGGGATTCGGCGACCATGTCTGCGCGCCCTGCTTTTTCTGCGTCCGCTATGGTGTCCAATTTGGTTTTGATTTCCTTGTGGACTACCGCGATAAATTCCGATTCGCTGAGCGGAGAACCTTTGGCGACTTCCGCCAATTGGATGGTGGAAATGAGCAGGCGCAGCACGCGCTTCCGCAGAGGGTTCTGATCCTTGATGGCTCTTTGTAAATCGTCTTTAAGTCGTTGATTATTGTCCATGCGGAGTATTATACCCGCCTTGCCCTCCGCCAAGCGCGCCTGTCGAGGGAACTCAGGGCCCGAGCGTAATGAACCCCCGAATTTCACCCAGGAGCGCCTGCCCGATGCCTGGAACGTTCAGCAGTTCTTCCAGACTTGTGAATGGACCGTGCTCATTGCGGTAGCTAAGTATTGCGCCTGCCTTCGTTTCGCCGATTCCTGGCAGGGACATCAGGGTCTGCAGGTCAGCGCCGTTGATGTTCACCAGTCCGGGGGATGTGGTCTGGATGCTTTGCGCGCGGGTTGTGTCATCTGCCGGCACAGCCTCGCCCAGGCGCGGCATGTACACGCGCTGACCATCCATCAGAAACGCTGAGAGGTTGACCCTCTCAAAATCCGCATCCTGGGCGGCGCCGCCTGCTGCGGAGAGCGCCTGATGGACGCGCGAACCGACAGGAAGCGTATATACCCCCGGGGCTGCCACCGCGCCGGCAACGTATACTTCGAGCGTGGCGGTGGTCGCTGTCAATTGGGCGCGTTGGTCTGGGGTCGCGGTGACAAGCTGAATGGGTTCCCCTCGCTGCGGAAGAATGAGCAGCAGAATCAGGCCGGATAGCAGCAGACCGCCAATGAACCCGAGGAAGACAGACTGCCAGGTCTTCATGCGCCAGACGGCTGCGCTTGATCTGTTTCGTGCTCAAGCGCGTACATACGATTGAAGGCCGCGATTGCTACTTCCAGCATATCCTCTGTAGGCTCCTTGGTTGTAAGTTTCTGGAGGAGCAGGTTGGGTTTAATCATTGCGCGCACGATGGCGCTCTTGTCCATCGCGCGGGCTGCCCAGCGGATATATTCATACGCAAGCCCAGCCACTACGGGCAGCAGCAAAATCCGAGAGATGAGCCGCCAATATATGGGCAGCGGACCCAGAACTGAAAAAATCAGGACGGAGAAAATGACCAGAGTGAGGATGAAAGATGTGCCACAGCGCGGGTGAACCTTGGTTTGCAGAGCCACGTTCCGGGGCGTGAGTTCCATCCCGGCTTCGAACGCGTTGATCGTCTTGTGTTCCGCGCCGTGGTACATGAAGGTGCGCTTGATATCCGGCATTTTCCCCACCAACGCCATATAGAGAACCAGAATTGCCAGGCGCAAAAAGCCTTCAAAAAGGTTGCTCCACCAGCCACCCAGATTAAGCGCTTGATCCACCCAGCCGGCTGCCAGGGCGGGCAGGAGGAAAAACAGACCCACGCTCAGCAGAACCGCCACGAGCACGGTCAAAAACAAGGTTCCGCCCTCAATTTTCTCGTCTTCCCCCGTTTGCACATTCGCGGCTTTGGTCAGGTAGCGCATGCCTAACTCCAGGGAATCCCACAGGTTTAACACACCGCGCACAAAGGGGGTTTTGAACCAGAATGAACGGTAGAGGGCGGGGAGCTGTTCGTCAAACATCACAATTTCGCCTTGGGGTGAGCGGACAGCCATGGCGACGGCCTTCTTGCCGCGCATCATCACGCCTTCGATGACCGCCTGTCCGCCGTAGGAAGGCATTTTTAGTTCGCGAGCGGTTTCAGTTGGCATGGTAATCACTCAGTAAAAAACGAATTAGCGCCTGAACGCCCAGTTTCCAGGTAGGCAGGTGCTGGTGTTCGTTCGGGGAATGGATTTGGTCATCAGGTAACCCAAAGCCGGTCAGAAGGGACTTGACCCCCAGATATTTCTGCATGGTCGTGGCGACCGGGATGCTGCCGCCCTCGCGTTTGAAGCTGACCGGTTTGTTCCAGGTTTCCGAGAGCGCTTTGGAGAGCTGCGCAAGCCCGGGCGCGTCATCCGCCAGATAAGCGGGCGCGCCAGAATGTTTGACAATCGTCAACCGGACTGCGTCCGGGGTAAGGCTTGAAATGTAAGCCTGAAGAAGCGCATAGATTTCATCGGGGTCCTGGTCCGGAACGAGCCGGCAGGAAATCTTGGCTTTGGCGTAGGCGGGGATAATCGTTTTGCTGCCCTCGCCGATGAAACCGGAATAGAGACCGTTCACATCCAGGGTTGGTCGGGCGCCGGTGCGCTCCAGCGGGGAATAGCCTGCTTCACCGTACAGCTGCGGGACGCCGGTTATCCGCAGCAGGGCTGCGGGGTCGGAGTGTGCAGAGGCGATGCGCTGCTTTTCTTCCGGGCTGAGGGGCGGAACTTTATCGTAAAACCCTGGCACGGCGACGGAACCGTCGGGATTGTGCAGTCTGGCGATAATGGCAGAGAGCACATTGGCAGGGTTCGCCACATTTCCGCCAAAAAGACCGGAATGCAAGTCCGCCTTGGGACCGTCCACGCGCACTTCCAAATAAAGCAGCCCGCGTAACCCGTAAACGATGGTCGGCGCGTCTTTGGAGACCATGCCGGCATCGGGATTCAGAACAATGTCGCAGGCGAGCAACTCTGCATGCGTTTCGATAAAGCCGTCCAGGGAAGGAGAGCCAATTTCCTCTTCTCCTTCAAACAGGAATTTCAGGTTCACCGGCAGCGGACCAGATGCGAGCACGCTTTCAACCGCCGCTAACGCGGCCATCACCTGGCCCTTCATATCCGACGCGCCGCGGGCAGTCATCAGCTCGCCGGTAACGGTCGGTTCAAAGGGCGGGGTATGCCATTCCTCGATCGGGTTGACAGGCTGCACGTCGTAATGTCCGTAAATCAGGATGGTCGGAGCGTTCTCGGCATCCGCGCGCTTTTCCGCGAAGAGAATCGGGTGTACCCCGGTCGGGAATACCTCCACGTGCTCTGCGCCCAATGCGCGCAGTTTGTCCGCCAGGAAATCACAGGCAACCTGCATGTCCGCTTTGTGCTCGACGTCCGTGGAGACAGATGGAATTCGCACCAGCTTTTGGTACTCTTTCAGAAAGTAATCGTAATGTTCGGTAAA
>JBCFBH010000002.1:0-28329 GCA_038562595.1 Anaerolineaceae bacterium | reverse complement strand
TGTCAATTGTGTCATGTGTTTTCCTCAAAAACTTCCGTTGATTATATGCGATTTAGGGGTGAATTGTGTTAACATTGAATAGAAAACAGCTTGTTTTGGAGCGCGGGCAGACATGAACAGCGATGAAATTCTTGAAAAATCCATCCGACACAATTTGTGGACCTGGACAGCGCAGCGCAAGGCGGAAATTCTTCCGGTTGAAAAAGCCGAAGGAGTTTACTTTTGGGACACGAGCGGTAAACGCTATCTGGACCTGAATTCCACGGTGATGTGTGTCAATATTGGACACGGCAACGCGCATGTGCAGGAAGCCATGATCCGGCAGATTCGCGAGCTCACTTTTGCCGGCCCGCATATGGCGACAAAAGCACGAGCGCTGCTTGGTGAAAAACTGGCTTCCATCACACCGCCTGGATTGACACGTTTTCTTTACACACTGGGCGGCTCCGACGCGAATGAAAACGCGGTCAAGCTGGCGCGGGATTGCACCGGCAAATTCAAGATCCTGACCCGTTACCGCTCTTATCACGGGGCAACCATGGGCGCGATGGCGCTCACCGGGGATTACCGCCGCCTGCACTGGGAACCCGAAACAATGCCCGGCGTGGTGCACTTCCTGGATCCCTACGCCTATCGCTCGCCTTTCTTCCCTGAAAGCGACAGCGTCGATGAACTGACTTTTAGCAAGGCTTATCTGGACTACCTGGAAGAAATTATCAAATTTGAAGGCCCGGAAACGATTGCCGCGGTATTGATTGAGACAGTGACGGGCACAAACGGCATTCTCATCCCGCCTGCCGGGTACCTGCAGGGCGTGCGCGCGCTGTGCGATAAATACCGGATATTGCTCATCACCGACGAAGTGATGTGCGGATTCGGGCGCACTGGCAAGTGGTTCGCCTCGCAGCATTGGGATGTCGTCCCCGACATCATCACCATGGCAAAAGGCCTCACCTCGGGTTACGCGCCGCTGGGAGCGGTGGCAATGAAAGAGGAAATCGCGGCGACCTATGATGACAGGCAATTCGTGGGCGGGATGACCTACAACGGTCATCCAGTCTCGCTGGCTGCCGCGCTCGCCAATATTGAGGTGATAGAACAGGAAGGACTGCTGGAAAACGCTGTGCGGCGCGGGGAAACGCTTAAGGGGCTGCTGGCGGAATTGAAAGAAAAACACCCGTGCGTCGGTGATGTGCGTTCCATTGGCTTATTTGGGGCGGCAGAATTGGTGCGCGACCGCGCCAGCAAGGAGCCGCTGAGCCCCAGCGCCAAAGCCCTCAGCCCGGTGATGAAGCGTGTCAAGAGTTTCATTCTGGAGCACGGCGTGTTCATGTACAATACCTTTCATATGCTGCTGTTCATACCGCCCTTAATCATTACGGACGCGCAGCTGCGTGAGGGCTTTGAAGTGGTAGACGCCGCGCTCAGTCTCGCGGATCATGATATTCAGACGGCATTGGAGTAAAAATGGCAGGTATCGAACCTAACTCACATCACCAACTCGTGATTATCGGCGGAGGCCCGGCGGGCTTTACTGCCGCATTATATGGCGCCCGCGCTGACTTAAAACCAGTCCTCTTTTCTGGTATGCTGCTGTACGGACAGGTATCCCAAACGGATATCATCGAAAATTATCCTGGTTTTCCGGAGGGTATTCAAGGTGTGGAACTAGGACAGCTGTTTGAGAAGCAGGCCGTTCATTTCGGTGCGATCGTGGAGTACGATCAGGTGCTCTCCCTGGATTTTCAAACCCGGCCTTTTACCATCCAGACCTACAGCGCCACACTGAGCGCGGATTCTGTGATTCTCTCGATGGGCGCGGACCCTAAAAAATTGAACGTACCCGGGGAGATTGAATACACTGGCAAGGGCGTTTCGTACTGCGGGACTTGTGATGGTTTCTTTACCCGCGGCAAGGACATCCATGTAATTGGCGGGGGAGATACCGCGCTGGAGGAAGCCGTCTTTTTAACGCGCTTTGCCCGCAGTGTTACCGTAGTCCACCGCAGGGATACGCTGCGCGCAGGCGCGTTCCTTGAAAAACGCGCCCGAGCCAATCCAAAAATTCACTTTTTATGGAACACCATCGTGGACGAAATCCGTGGGGATGAAACAGTGCGCAGCTTGCTCGTGCACGACGTGAAAACAGGTGAGCAACAGGAAATTCCCACGGAAGCAATCTTTGTCTTCGTCGGGCACAGCCCGAATATCAGCTTAGTTGAGGGACAAATTGCTCTGGATCAGCACGGCTATGTGAAGATTGACGACAAAATGGCCACCAATATCCCGGGCGTTTTCGCCGCGGGGGAAATCGCGGATTCCCATTACCGGCAGGTGGTTACTTCTGCCGGAATGGGTGCCGCTGCCGCCATTTCGGCGACGCAATATCTGGAAAGTTTGGAAAGCTGACGACTCGACTGGTTATGGGTTAGGCGTTGTGGCCGCCCCGGTGCCAATCCAGGAGAATACGCGCTTCTCGCTGATGAAGCCTGCTTCTTCGTAAATCGGGTTGGTGGCTCCACTGTTGATTTGTCGCGCGACAGCCACTGACCATTGAATGATATGGGGGGTAGTGTCCAGCGGTCTGAAGCTTGTAGGCAGAATGTAGCGCGTGTCCCGGACGTACTCCACCAGGATGCGTCCGTTGCCTGCCGTCAGGTCTTCCACCGTCACCCGATAAAGCTCGTTATCGCGCAGGTCTGCCACCGCTGCCCATTGCAGGGTGATGGCGTCCTGTTGGGCGCTAAAAGGCGCCCCGGAGCTCGGCAGCAGCAGGTTTGGCGCGGGATAAGGCGGAGCAGGGGTCGGTGTAGGGGTAGGACCGGCGGTAGGTTTGCGTTCGCACAAGGGAATGATGAGGTTTAAGCCCTCATAGACCACGTCGTTGGTCATGCGATTGTATTCGCGGATGGAAGCCATCGTCACGTTGTAATTCAAGGCGATGCTGCTCAGGGTCCAGCCGGATTCCACCTTGATGGTGATGGTCTGGCAGTCCGATTCAGTTGCTTCGACACCGGATGAGGTGGCGGTTGGTTGGGGTGAAGGTGTAAGGGTCGGCTGCGGTATCAACAACACGTCGCCTTCCTTGATGGTGCAGTTCGCGTCCAGGTTGTTCTGACGGATGATGCTTTGTATGGATACACCAAAAACAGCCGCGATTGAGGAGCAATAATCCGTGTTGCGGACGGTGTATTCAATCGGCGGAAGCGGCGTCCAGGTTGGGAGTGGGGTGGGCGTCAGCGTCTGCGTGGGGGTGACCGTCTGAGTGGGCGTCAGGGTCGGGGTCGCCTCATTGACCTGACCGGGGACCACCGGCGCGGCTGCGCTCGCTTGCATAATGAAGAAAACCAGGAGCCCCGCCAGCGCTAAGAAAACGAATCCAAGCGCGATGGCGACGGGGAGGTTCAGACGGACTTCAGGGAGTTTGCGGGTTGGGATCCCTGCGCCCTTTTTCACGGAAGCAGTCGCAGAAAGTTGGGTTCCGCAAACCAGACAGCGCGAAGCGGTCTCGCTCAGGCGGGTGCCGCATACCGGGCAAATTTTCGTATTTTGGGTGTTTTTTTCTTGACTCATAGTTGTTTCCAGGAGAGTTAGTATACACAGCCCTCAAAAAACCCGCAAGTCAGGCGGAAGGAGGAGGGCAGGGCTGTTAGAATAAGCGCATGTTCAGCGTCTATATCCACGTTCCGTTCTGTTTACGTAGATGTCATTACTGTGATTTTATCACTTACGCTGACCAGCTTGATTTCCTGCCGGATTATGTTGAAGCAGCTGCGCAAGAAATTCGCCAGCTCGGATTGGCTGCCGGCAGCTCGGCGGCGGCAGCGGATACTGTATACTTTGGCGGTGGTACCCCTTCCCTGATGGAACCTATGCTCGTGGCAAGGCTTCTGGAGGAGCTCAGCCGCGCATTTGGCATCGCTCCCAGCGCTGAGATCAGCCTGGAAGCCAATCCCGGCACTCTGCACCCGACGAAACTGAAAGCGCTGCGCGCTGAGGGCGTTAACCGCCTGAGCCTGGGCGTTCAGTCATTTTCGGATGAAGAGCTGAGACTGCTGGGCAGAATCCACTCGCGGCAGCAAGCAGAGGAAAGCATCCGCTGGGCGCGAGGGGCCGGGTTCGAGCAGCTAAACCTGGACCTTATCTCAGGTCTCCCGCGGCAAACCCTGGAAGAATGGCGGGAAAACCTGCTGGCTGCAGTCAGCTTCAGACCGGAGCATCTTTCCGTTTACAGTCTGATTGTGGAGGAGGGCACTTTGCTTGAAAGACAAATTGCCAGCGGAGCGCTGCCTGAGCCTGACGAGGACCTTGCCGCCGATATGTACGAATTGACGCAGGAACTGCTCGCGCAGGCGGGCTACACCCAATACGAAATTTCCAATTGGGCTTTGACTGAGAATTGTCAATCACGCCACAACACAGCCTACTGGAAGACTACGCCGTATGTGGGAATTGGGGCAGCCGCCCACAGCTTTGCCGGCAGTTACCGTACAGAAAATGTGCGCGGCATACAGGACTACATCAAGCGTATACGACAGTGGGAACCGGACCTGCAGTTTCCATTCTCACCTGCTAATCTGAACCGCACGAAGCTGGAGCCTTTCACGCAAATGCAGGAAAGCATGCTGCTCGGCTTGCGTCTGACACACGAGGGTATTTCGCTTTCGGAATTCGAGCGCAGGTTTGGTCGGGACGCGCGGGAGGTTTTTACCGCGGAAATTATGCGACTGCAGAAGAAGCAGCTGGTGGAATTTGCGCAGTTCGCGGACGGTCCGCACCTGCGCCTGACCCGCCGCGGGGTGCTCGTCGGAAACCAGGCGTTTATGGAATTTGTTTGATTAATCCTTGGTGAGTGTGACGGGCGTACCAAAACCGTGCTTCTGCCAGTCTTCCGGGGCGGCCACGGGCGTGGTCCACAGGTAAATCCATTTCGCATCCGCCATGGTCATGTTAATGCAGCCGGCACTCATCGGCGTGCCAAAATTGGTGTGCCAGTAAGTCCCGTGGGTGGCGATGCCTTCTTTCATTTCAAAAAAGCAATTCCACGGCACTCCCACCAGTTCGTACGAGCGGATATCGCTGGTGACGTTGCCGTTCCCCATGTGTTTGGAAGGCATCTTGGTCTGGATGTTATAAGTGCCGATGGGAGTCAGCCCGCCGGAAGAGATTTTGGTCTCAAAAACCAGGTTGTCATATTCGTAGGCTTTCAGGCGCTGGAACAAGATCGAGATTTCGATGCGCTTTTTCCCGAGCGGCACATCCGGAGAGATAGGCTGCAGCTCTTCGTCCGTCACAAAGCGCAGGTGCTCGGATGGAACCGCCAGCATGACGCTGTTTTTTTCGTCCTTGATTTTGTACCAGGGCTTTTCATCCGGTCCGGTAACCACATCCATGACCCAATGGGTGGTGCCGTAGTACAAACGGTACTCTGGAATCCACCCTTTGTGCGGACTGTAAAACATCGCGCGCGTATACGGCACAGTGATTTCCGCCAATTGTCCGCTCGGGCGGATGTTCGTGTTCAGACTATTCAACTTATAGTGGACTTCGTACACATCGCCGCTGAATATATAGCCGCCCCATACCCGGTACCAAATGGGGTTCCAGAAAGGACCCGCCGGGCTCTCAACCTCGTCGTAGACGTTCACGATTTCGTTGTACCCAATCTGGTAGATGATCAGGCTGTTCTCATCCGGTAATTTGTGCACGCTGACGCCGTTCTGATTGCCTACGAGCATCAGGCGTGGGGCTTTATCCGCGGCAAATACTTTGCGCGTAGGAAGCGCTGCCGCGGCGCCGAGACCGATCAGACCGAGTTTCAGAAATTCTCTGCGGGTAAGCTTTGGGTCCATCTCACAATCAATTGCTTAGTCAAGGTCCTTCGGATTGATATCCGCGACCGAGTCAAATACCCACTTGGGTCGGTAGGAGAATTTCTCCACGCCCGCGCGGTCGGTGGTCCCGCTGAGCACCAGCACGGTATCCATGCCGCTCGAGATGCCGCTCAGGACATCTGTGTCCATCCGGTCGCCGACCATGATTGAGTTTTCAGAGTGAACATCCAGGTAGTTCAGCGCTGAGCGCATCATCAGTGGGTTAGGTTTGCCGACGTAAAACGGGGCGTTGCCCGTGGCGCGCTCAATCAGGGCGGCCATAGCGCCGCAAGCTGGTACCAAACCCTGCTCGGAATTACCGACCGGGTCGGGATTGGTGGCGATGAAACGAGCGCCAGCTTTGATCAGGCGCACTGCAATGGTGATTTGTTCGAAACTGTAAGCGAAGGTTTCGCCAAGGACAACATAATCGGGTTTCATCGCGGTTAGGGTATAGCCGATGGAGTGGATGGCTTCGCTGAGACCCAGCTCGCCGATAACATATGCGGTGCCCTTGGGGCGCTGGTTCTCCAGAAAGGCCGCGGTCGCGAGGGCGGATGTATACAGGCGGTCCTCCGGAATATTCAGTCCGGTTACCTGCAGCCTGTGCGCCAGGTCGCGGGTGGTATAAAGCGGGTTGTTGGTCAGGATGAGAAACTTGCGCTTTTCTTCGATCAATCGATTGATAAAGCCGTCTGCGCCGGGAATCATGTTCGTGCCGTGCACAAGCACGCCGTCCATGTCAATCAAATAATTCTTTTTTTCTTTCATGTAACTCCTCAATAAACCAGGCTTGAAATGAACAAGCCGCTGTTGATTGTACCAGCAGCGGCTTTTTTATGCTTTGGATGTAGAACTGGCTATTTCTTAGTCAGGATAATGCGCGCATCCACAACCTTGACGCCCTGCCCGTTTTCGTACACGATGATAGGATTGGCATCGGATTCTTTGATTTCGTCTTTCAGGTCGTAAATCATGTAGGCGTATGCCGCCAGAGCCCTGGCAAGAGCGGCTTTATCACGGGCGCTTTCACCGCGGGTTCCGTTAAGAATTGCAGCGCTGCGGATTTCATCTTCCATTCCCAGGGCTTCTTCTAAGGAAATTGGAGCCACGCGGAAGGTTACGTCCTTGAGGACTTCCACAAAAATTCCGCCCAGGCCGAACATCACGGTGGGGCCAAAGGTGTTGTCATTGACTGAGCCAATAATAACCTCCGTAGCCCAGGGCGCCATTTCCTGCACCGCGATACCATCGATATGAGCGTCGGCTTTGTAGTTATGAGCGTTTTCCAGGATGGTCCGGTAAGCCTCTATTGCTTGTTCGGAATTCTTGATGTTCACCTTCACGCCGCCGGCATCTGATTTGTGCAGAATATCGGGGGAGACAATCTTCATCACGACCGGGAAACCAACGCTTTCCGCAAGTTTTACAGCTTCTTCTTCGGTAGTGGCGAGTTCAGTCGCGGCGACCGGCAGGCCGTACAGTCTGAAGACCTGCTTGGCTTCCACTTCGGTCAGCGCATCGCGGCCTTTGGCGCGGGCGCCGGCGATAATTTCGCGCGCGGCAGCTGGATTGATGTTTTGGGGTTCGTAGCCGCCATTGTGGTTCATGTCCTGCATGCGCTGGTCATCGCGCAAGGTGGCGATGGCTTTGACTGCCACATCCGGAGCGTTGTACGCGGGAATGCCGTGTTCCACCAGCCACTCCATCGCTTTATCGCTGCGTTCGCCGCCAACAAAGGAAACCGTGATCGGTTTGTCCGTGATGCCGGAGTCTTTGACGCCGCGGTAAATTGCGTCCGCGATTTCTTCAGGGATTGTGATGGCGGTTTCGCAATACAGGACCACCAGACCGTCCACCCAGGGGTGGGAGTATGCGCTGCGGGTGGTCTCGTAGAACCAGTCGTTGCCAGCCATGCCGGTCATGTCCACCGGGTTCTTGGCGGAGCCGAAATCGGGCATGTGCTTCTTCATCTCTTCCTGAACGTCCGCGGGGGCGAAGTGCAGCGGGAGACCGTATTTTTCCGCGGAGTCAGTCGCGAGCACGCCCACGCCGCCGCCGTTGGTCAGGATGAGGAGATTCTCGCCTTTCATGCGAGGCTGCAGGGAAAGCGCCAGGGTGCGGTCGAAAAGGTCGTTCAGGTCCGTGGCTTGCGTCACGCCGGCTTGCTTGAAGGCGGTGCCATAAATCTTGGCAGCGCCAGCCAGGGAGCCTGTATGGGAGGCTGCGGCGGCGGCGCCATGCTCGGAAACGCCGGATTTGAGCACGACGATTGGTTTCTTGCACTTGCGCGCGGCTTCGATGAACCTGGGGCCGTCGCGCAGACCTTCAACGTAGAGCGCGATACAGTTGGTATCCGGGTCGTCGCTGAGGTAGCTGACCATTTCCGAGAAATTTACATCGGACATATTGCCGATGGAGACCATCTTGTCGAAGCCGACGCGGCGGGTGTAGGTGCCTGCGTCCATGGCGATGAGCAAAGCGCCGCTTTGGGAAACCAAAGAAGCTTTGCCGGGTAATGGCAGGAAGGGCGCGAAGGATGCGTTCATCTTATCGCTGTTGGAAAGCGTGCCCACGATGTTCGGACCAAGGATGCGCATGCCGTAAGACTTGGCGACCCGGACAATTTCTTGTTCGAGTTCAACCTCGCCGACTTCAGCGAAACCGGACGTGATGATGCTCAAGCCCTTGACGCCTTTTTCGCCGCATTGTTTGGTTGCGTCCAACACAAATTTAGCAGGCACAGTAAGGACAGCCGCATCCACGACGTAAGGGATATCTGTGACAGAGGGGTAGCATTTGAAACCAAGGATTTCTACGGCAGTTGGATTGACAGGATAAACGCCGCCCTTGTATCCACTTTCAATCAGGTTGCGAATGACGGTATTACCAATTTTGCCTGGAGTGGTTGACGCTCCAATAATAGCGATGCTTTTGGGCTTGAGAAGTCCGGTTAGGATAGGGTCCACATTTTCCTCCAAATAATAGATTTATCAAGCGTTTAGTATACCTCAATAATGCAAAAAAACCGGGGAGAACTTGAAAGTGGCAACAAGTGGAAATATTTATGCAAACCCCTGATATAGAAGTGCTCTGCGCGTAGCTACCACTACTGGCGATCTGTTGTGTTCCCCCTGCATCAAAGCACGGGCGGGAAGGATTGGATTGCAGACTTCCCCGCAACAACTGAGCGAAACCTGAGGACGCTTTGGCTCGGAGAAAACCCCTCCAACGATAAGATACTCTTATCCTCTAGTGATACAAAACGTAGTTTATCCCCAATAATCCAGCTGAGCGGCGCGTAGGTATAAATGTTTCTGAAAACCAAAATGCATCCAGCAATATATCATGAACCTCACGGAGAAACTCACATGAACCTCACGGAGAAACTCAAGTAAAATTGGCTTCCAAAGATAATTGCGCCTATAATTAGGCTTCAGTCAATTACTATCAAAGGAGAATACAGATGGACTTCGATGTCATCAAACCACTGCTGAAAGAAGACCAAAAATCCAAGATTGTCCTGCTTGTCATGGACGGACTTGGTGGGCTGCCAATGTCCGAAGGCGGCAAAACCGAGTTGGAAAGCGCCGTCAAACCAAATATGGACGCGCTGGCTGCCAGGTCCGTGCTCGGCGCGCATCATCCGCTTCCCTTCGGGCTCACGCCGGGCAGCGGCGCGGCGCACCTCGGATTGTTCGGCTTTGACCCGATTAAGTACGAAATTGGACGCGGCGTGCTTTCAGCGCTGGGCGTTGATTTCGATTTACAGAAGGGTGACGTCGCCGCCCGCGGCAATTTCTGCACTGTCGATGGGGAAGGCGTCATTACCGACCGGCGCGCGGGCCGCATTCCCACCGAAGTCGGCGAGGAACTCTGCCGGAAATTGATGGAGAAAGTGCGCATTCCCGGCGTGGAACTCATTCTGCAGGTCGAGAAAGAGTATCGTTTTGTGTTCGTCCTGCGCGGCGAAGGACTGAGCGGCGAGGTGAGCGATACAGACCCGCAGGCGGTCGGGAAGAAAGCCCACATCGCCAAGGCGGCTGTCCCTGAGGCTGAGAAAACTGCTGAATTTATCCGCGAGTTTGTGCGCCAGGGCAACGAGGTTTTGGCGGCGGAACACCCTGCCAACAGCTTTGTGCTGCGCGGCTTTGCGCAGCTGCCCAAGTGGCCGACTTTTGGCGAAATCTGGGGCGTGGACCCGGTAGCCATTGCGATGTACCCCATGTACCGCGGGGTCGCCAAGGTAGTGGGTATGACTGTGCTGGAAGCCGCGGCTTCTATGGACGAGGAAATCACAATGCTGGAACAGAACTGGGATAAGCATGATTTCTTCTTCGTGCACATCAAAAAGACCGACAGCTACGGCGAAGACGGTAACTTTGACGCCAAAGTGCACATCATCGAAGAAGTAGACGCGCTGCTGCCGCGCATCCTCGCGCTGGATCCGGATGTGCTGATTATTACAGGCGACCACTCCACGCCGGCCAAACTGCGCGCGCACTCCTGGCACCCCGTTCCCACGATGATTTACAGCAAGAACTGCCTGCCGGACGGACTGACGACCTACGGCGAGCGCGCCTGTGCCAAGGGCAGTCTTGGCTCGCGCTTTGACGCCACTGACATCATGCCTTACGCGCTGGCGCATGCTTTGAGGTTGGAAAAGTTCGGCGCTTAGGCTGAATTCATTGGAAATCAAAAGACTGCCTTGCAGGGCAGTCTTTTTTTTTATGCAGATTCAAAGCTCGTACTGAGCCGGGCGGCGGTCTGCAAAAAGGTCGTTTCCAGCCCCGAAGCGCTTATCCTGTGCCCTCGCCGGGTCAATATCAACAATCCACAAGGTCTGGTCTTTCTCGTTCGCCCGCGCCAGAAGCTCGCCTGTGGGAGAGAGAATCTGGGATTTACCGGTAAAGCGCAAGGACTGCCCCTGACCGGTTTCAGCGCCGATGCGATTGGCTGTGATGCTGAAGACGGCATTCTCCAGGCTGCGGGTGAGCATCGCGGTCTGGCACCAGGGCAGTACCAGGTTGGCGGGATGGCAGATAATCTGCGCGCCTTTGAGCGCCAAAGCGCGGGCTGCCTCCGGGAAGGCCCAATCAAAACAAATCATCATACCGATGCAAACCTGATGAAAATGAAAAACCGGAAAGCCTTTATCACCCGAGGTAAAGAGCTCTTTTTCGGTGTTGAATAAGTGCACTTTTCGGTACACACAAAGCACGCCATTTTCATCTACCGCGGCGGCTGAATTATACAGAGTTTCAGGCGCGCGTTCGCTGAACCCGCTGACGATGCAAGCGCTGTGTTCCCGGGCAATCTCTGTCAAGCCGTGCAAGAACAGACCGCTTCCGGATGCTGGTTCGCTCAGCGCGCGCAGTTCCGCCAGGTCGTCAAAGAGGTAGCCGGTGGATGCAAGCTCCGGCAGGACGAGCAGGTCAAATTGGCGGTCTTCCAGCGCTTTTTGTATCATTCTTAGGTTGGCGGCAGGGTCTCTGTGCTGCGGTCGAAATTGAAAAAAGCCAATTTTCACGCTCACCTCCAGTGTACAATACAGATAGCTGAGTTAAGTTTACAGGGAAGGATGCGGCTATGTCAAAGGAGTTTGAAGCGCTGCTTTACGAGCGACTGCCGGAAAACAAGGTGCGCTGCCAGCTTTGCGCGCACAACTGCCTGATTGCGGACGGACGGCGCGGTATCTGCAAAGTGCGGGAAAACAGGGCGGGGGTACTCTATTCGCTGACTTACGGACGATTAATTGCCGCGCATGTGGATCCAATTGAAAAAAAGCCGTTGTTTCACTTTTTTCCCGGCAGCCGCATCTTTTCGATCGCCTCGCCCGGGTGCAACTTTGACTGCCAGTGGTGTCAGAATTGGGAAATCTCGCAGGGCGACAGCCGGGCTGCTGCCGCGCGCTGCCCCTACACACCCCCGCGAGATGTGGTCAGCTCCGCGCTGCGCAGCGGCTGCCACAGCATCTCCTATACTTATACCGAACCGACCGTCTTCTTTGAGTACAGCCAGGATGTCGGCCGCCTGGCACGGGATGCAGGTTTGAAAAATGTGTATGTGACCAACGGCTATATGAGCCCGGAGACCATCGCTCTGCTCGGGGATTGGCTGGACGCCGCGAATGTGGATATCAAAGCGTTCTCGGATGAGGTCTACCGGAAGCAGATTGGCGCGCACTTGCAGCCAGTGCTGGACGCCTGTGTGTTGCTTAAGCAGGCAGGGGTTTGGCTGGAAATCACGACGCTGTTAATCCCGGGTCTGAATGATGCTGAAGATCAACTGCGCACCCTGGCTCAATTCATCTTCAAGGAACTTGGCGCGGACACCCCCTGGCACGTCAGCCGCTTTTTTCCGCAGTACAAGTACCAGAATGCTGAGGTAACCGGCCTGGCGAGCATTGAAAAAGCGCTGGAAATCGGCAAAGCGGAAGGATTACAGTACACCTACGCGGGGAACGTGGCAGGTTCGGCGGATACCTTCTGCCCACATTGCGGGGTGGCGCTGATAGAACGCAGCGGTATGAGCGTCTTCAGTAATCGCATCAAAACGCCGGGTTTGTGCCCGCAGTGCGGCAGCGTAATAGCAGGCGTAGGTTTGGGCGCGGATGAAGCAGCTTTAACCTAAATCAGGGGCCAGCGCGGCAAATTTCCCGGCCCGCACGAGCGCGAGCATCTTTTCCAGATGCGGATGCAGCAGAGTATCCTGCGGGATGAAGGGGACTTCCGCGCGAATTAATGCGTAGGCTTGCCGCGTAACCTCTCCCATCCGAGCTTCGGGCTGCTTTTGGAGGCGGAAGTCCAATGCCTGGGCAGCACAGAAAAGCTCAATCGCCACGATTGTTGAAAGGTTTTTCACGATTTCCCGACAGTGCAGGGCGGCGTTGGGACCCATGGAGACGTGGTCCTCAACGTTGCCTGAAGATGGGATGCTGTCGGTGCTGGCTGGGTGGGAAAGCGTCTTGTTCTCGGAGCTCAGCGCCGCTGCGGTGTATTGCAGCAGCATGAAGCCGGAATTCACGCCGCCGTGCTCGGTCAGAAAGGGCGGGTAGGTGAGCGATTCACAGCGGCTGTCCACCAGTTTGGCAACGCGCCGTTCGGACATGTTGCCCAGGTCTGTCAGCGCGATGTTCAGGAAGTCCAGGCAAAACGCCAGCGGTTCACCGTGGAAATTCCCGCCCGAAATGACAAGCGGACTGCCGTCCTCGGACTGGAAAACCAGCGGGTTATCCGTCACGGAGTTCAGCTCAATGCTGATGGTCTCACGCGCCTGGTCGAGCACATGCTGAACCGCACCGTGAACCTGGGGGATACAGCGCAGGGTGTACGCGTCCTGAATGTTTTTGGGGTCATGCGGGCGGACGAACTGGCTGCCCTTCAGGAGTAAACGGAAGATGGCTGCAATTTCCTGCTGGCCGGGCTGCGGGCGCAGGCGGTGGATAGCTTCGTGAAAGGCCCACAACGTGCCGTTCTGGGCTTCCAGGCTCAGCGCGGCTGCCAGGTTGGCTGTGCGTACAAGAGCCCCGGCTTGCGCGCAAAGCAGCGCGCCCAAAGCGGTCATCAAGGTAGTGCCGTTGGTGAGAGCCAGGCCTTCTTTGGCGGACAAACGTACCGGCGTGAGCCCGGCCAAAACCAGCGCATCCGAGGCAGGCAGTTCCCGGCCTTGCCAGCGCACAGGTCCTTTGCCAATCAGCGGAAGAGCCATGTGCGCCAATGGCGCCAGGTCACCGCTGGCACCCAGCGAGCCCTTCTCGGGAATTCGCGGGAGGATGTTGAGGTTCAATAAGGCAAGCAGCAGCTGCAAGGTTTCCAGACGGATGCCGGAGTAACCGCGGGCAAGGGTATTCGCGCGGATGAGCATCATCGCGCGCACGGTCGCGTCGTCCAGATACTCCCCAACGCCAACCGCATGGCTGAGCAGGATGTTTTCCTGCAGGGTTTCCACCTGGTCAGGCGGTATGACGCGGTCCTTGAAAGCGCCGAAGCCGGTGGTGATTCCGTACGCGACCTCACCTCTGGCTGCCAGCTCGGCTACCGCGTTGGCAGATTTCAGGATGCCCGGGAGGCAGGCGTCCGCGAGCTGCACCTGGATATCCGGATGCTGCGCGACTTGCTGGACCTGGTCGATTGTCAGGGACTGGCCGTCGAGGAATAGCTGCGTCATTCCGTACTCTCCGCTCAAAATCGGTTAGGATTCGGTAATGATGACTGTGGTTAATGTGACAGCCGGCGCGTTTATCAGATTCGGGTCCCGCGGGGGAATGGCAAAGAGGACATCTAAGCCGCCTACGACCTGACCGAAGACGGCGTGCTTACCATCAAGCCAGGGTGTGGGAACGTGAGTGATGAAGAACTGCGAACCGTTCGTGTTCGGTCCGGCATTTGCCATGGATAGCACGCCGGGTTTGTCGTGGCGCAGTTTCGGGTCAAATTCGTCCCGGAATTTGTAGCCGGGTCCGCCGCGTCCGGTACCGGTCGGATCCCCGCCTTGCGCCATAAAATCCGGGATGACGCGGTGGAAAATCGTGCCATCATAGAAGCCTTGATTGGCAAGAAAGACGAAGTTGTTGACGGTGTGGGGGACGTTTTTGGCGAACAGGTCGATGACAATGTCGCCTTTAGTAGTGCGCAGAGTGGCCTGGTAATTTTTGGTTGGGTCCAACTGCATTTCCGGTTCTGACTGCCATTGAAGAGAACTCATACTGCCTCCGAGGGATTTTTGTCTATTGTAGCATCAAACCCTTGAGGAACGCGGAGCTGCTCGGGCGGTCCATCCGGAAAGCCAGAGGGAATTGAGGTCAAAACGAAAAAACACGCAGCAAAGCTGATTTCGCTGCGCGAAAGCTCTTTGGGAGGATGGAATTCGTGAGGGCGCTTGCTTGAAAAGTCAGGCACCTGCCTGGTTCAGGTCGTTCAGCAGCGCTAAGATCTCTTCATTGGCAGGAATATCGGACATATCGTGTCCGTAATGGATGTAGCGTACGAACCCGGCTCGATCCACGATAATCTGCCCGGGCATCCGCCCCAGCTTAAAGAGGTTGACCTGCTGCCCCATGAGTTTGAGAACAGTATGCTTTGGATCGGGCAAGCCGATGAAAGGCAGCTTTTCTTTGGTGAAGTAGGCTGCAAAAGCTTCGGAACTTTCGGGACCAACCACCACAATCTGGGCACCGGCAGCAACAAATTTTTCGTAGTCACGGCGCAACTGCGCCATATGCCCCCGGCAGTATGGTCACGTGAAGCCGCGGTTCAGAACAAGGATAACATGACTTTCGCCTTTGAAATCTGACAGCGTTACAGGATTGCCATGTACATCCAGTAGTGTGAAATCCGGAGCAGGGAGGTTAAGCGAGACAAGAGACATATGAATCCTTTCTAAAAACCACGTGTTTGACCGATATACGGGGCTTGCTTTCCGGCGACAAACTCATCCACGCCGGGCCCGCCGAGCCGGCGAAGCCGCCAGATTCCGTACAGGTAGCTGGCGACCAACACAATTAAAGTGACCGGCCAACCGAGCAGAGCGTTTACCCAGCCAAGCGTACTGGCATCGCCTCTGCGGTAAAGCAGTATCTGCAGAGCCAGGCGCATGGTGAAAAACAACAGCCAAAACCAGGTAACCTCAGTGTAAGCGGGTTTTACCTGGGCTGACCAGAACCAATCCACCGGCCATCCGCGCGTGAGATGGCTTGCCCAGGCTGCCAATGGTTTTGAAATCAGCAGGGAGAGGAGAGCCAAAGCAGTAAGCAGGGCTCCACTAATGATGGCGGGCAGGTAGTAATTCGCGGCACTGCGGGTCAGAAGCGCCAAACCTACAGCGACAGCCACCGCGCCAAGACCAAAAAGCGCGTAGCGCCACTGCTGCTTGCGTGCCAGGCGCAACCCAAATAGCAGGACGGCCAGGCCGGCTGCGCAGAGCGCGGCCGTTTGCAGCCCCCAAAGCGCGTTCGCGCCTGCGAATACCAATGGAGGAAGCAGGGCATCCAAGGTCTTACCGCTCAGAACGCCCTTAAGCTCATCCAGAATCTCGCCGCTTTTTATCTGCATCTGCCGCTTTCCAAGAGGTCGTCACAAAACAAGGATGACGCCAAGCACGATTTCAGTAACCAGGCTGATGATGTTGGATTTGACCACGGATTTGTCAATGAACATCGAAACAAAGCGGACAACCGCGATGGTCAGATACATAACCCCGAGCATCTGATACGTTTGCGGGATGCGAAAATATAGGACCATCACCCCCAGCGCGATAAAAAGCGCCCCCAGGATAGAACGTATTTCCGTAATACCCCGACCGCTGTCCGCGCGTAGGCCTGTAAACTCGTATACTGCTGCAGGCCGGACAAGCGAAAGAAAGCCGGTTAAGATGGTAGCGACTGCGGCAGCAATTATTAGTATCTCCAGTGTTTTTTCCATATCATTTACTCCTTTGGGTAAAATCCCCAACAGTTTTCAGGACTTTTTCTTTCTGCTTGCCAAGGAAGAAATCAAGCCAGTCTCCATTGCTGCGGTAAGTTTGGAGCAGGACATACAGGCTTGCGGTGAAGAAACCCAACACCATCATTAGTATCACCCAGACGGCAGACAGGAATGGATTCTTTTCCCGGAAAACTATCCAGGCTGAAAAGAGAATAAATCCCACATAGAGGTCCACCATGGATACTCGACCCCAGGGATTGGCAAGGATCACCGCGCCATCTTTGCCGAAATCACCCTGAGTGAATCCGTAGATAAGGATTCCTGTCATGGCGAGCAGACCAAACCAACCAACAATTTTCGCGATTTTCACAAGAAACCTCAACTTTTGTATTGGTTGATTCGCGGAAACCAGGGAATAAAGGCGTTCGTTTCCTGCGCGTACTCACGATAGCCGGGTTTTTCCGCGATCAAAGTTTTCTCCAGCATTGCTACTCCCGAAACGTTTACCAAAAAGTGCGTCATCAGGATGGGGCTGAAGATGACCCACCATGCGCCAGCGGCAAGCGCGATCAGATAATATGCCCACCACTGGGTCGCGTCTCCGAAGTAATTCGGATGACGCGTAAAGCGCCACACACCGGTCTTAAGCAGTTGGCCCTTGTTTTCAGGATTCTTGCGGAAACGGGTGAGTTGATAATCTCCGACAGACTCAAAGAAAAATCCAAGCGCCCAAATCAGGACAGCCAGATAGTCGAGCCAGATTAGTTTTTCAGGCTGACCCGAAAGCTGAGCGGCTGTGAGGGGGGATGAAATAAGCCACATCAACAAGCCCTGGGTCAGGAAGACTTTAAAGAAACTGCGCCACCACCAATTGTCGCCGTTCTCCGCGCGCCACTTTTTGTAACGGAAGTCCTCGCCTTTGCCTTTGTTTCTGAAGAAAATGTGCAGCGAGAGACGCAGCCCCCAAATGGTCACCAAAACAGCAATCAGCCAATGACGCGGAGTAATATGCGCAATGGTGTTTGAGAATGAAACCCATACCGACATGACAAAACCCGCGCCCCAAATGATGTCCACGATGCTGCTGTCTTTTAGAATCAGGCTGAGAACCCAAAAAGAAGTCATCAGTCCCAAAATCCATAAACCTACTTGCGAGTGTAATTCGAGAAATTCTATGAACATATTCTTGTCCTCTTTTAAGTATTAGTGGGTTTCTTTTTCAATCCAATTGATGCACAGAGCGCCAGGACCCACATGCGTGCCAAGCGCCGGATTGACTTCGTTGATGTAAGGTTCCTGGAGATCCGGAATACTCAAACGCAGGTCAGCCAACAATTCTGCTACCTGGAAGGCCGCGTTGGCATGCGTGATGCCAAATACTTCTGCAGTCGGGATAACCTCCCGAGCGCGCTTGAGCACCCGCCGATAAGCCTTGGATTGGGTCCGCGCCATTTCCATTCTCGAGACATAGTTGTTCATTTTGAGGATAGGCTTGATTCCCAATAAACTAATCACGCTGTGTTGAATGGCGGTAATTCTGCCGCCTTTGAGCAGGTGGTCGATAGTGTCCAACTTGGCAAAGGCGTGCGCTCTTGGGATGACGCGGTTGAGTTCTTGCTGAACTTGTTCAACGCTGCCGCCGTTTTTCGCGATTTTTGCCGCTTGAATCACAATCAACCCCAAGGCCAGGGAAAGGTTGCCTGAGTCCACAACGGTGACTGGAATTTCTGTGAAGAGCGAGGCGGCTTCACGCGCGGATCTGTAGACTGCGCTGAGCGATCCAGCAAGGTGGATGGAAAAAACCGCGCTTGCGCCAGCATCCGCCAATCGCTGATAGATCTCGATAAACTGCCCTGGTGAAGGCGCGGCGGTGGTTGGGTGGGGGTCCGCGCTTGGTAAGGCTGAATAGAACTCCTGGCGGCTGAGGTCCAGCATGTCGAGATAGCTCTTACCGTTCATGTTCACGTATAGCGGAACCACAGAAATATCCAGCTCCTCGCGGACTTGCTGGGGGATATCGCTGGTGCTGTCGGTCACAATTTTGATGCTCATCTTTATTTCCTACCGATTTTTTGTAATTTTAACCGTTTTTAGTTTGTTTTGCGTCTAAGCTTATACAAAGGCTGTGCATCAGAATATATACGCTTGGAAATTGTTCATTCAGGCTCTGCACGCTGTGCAAAACACGCCACTCATTTTATTCAAATCTGAGGAATTTAGGGCTCCTAAACCCACATTTGACCTATTGCGGCGCGATGGACATCCAATTTTTTTTAGTTAAGCGATTTATTGGAAAAGCGGGAAGATGCATTAACCTTTCACCGCGCCGCCGAGCATGCCGCGGATAAAGAAGCGCTGGAAAAGGATATACACAATGACTGTGGGCACAGCCACGATCAACGCGCCTGCTGCCAGCAGCGGAATATTGGCGGAGTATCTCCCCTGGAAAAAAGCCAGCCCGACCGGCAGCGTTCGCAAGGTTTCATCCTGGATGAGCACCAGCGCCAGCAGGAATTCATTCCAGGTCCACATGAAGATTAGTACAACCAGCGTGGTAACGGAAGGTTTAGCCAGCGGCCACAGCACCCGCCAGAGGGTTTGCCAGCGGCTGCAGCCGTCCATTGCGGCCGCGTCCACCAAATCGCGCGGCGCGTTCTCAAAAAAGGCGGTCATCCAGAGCGTACCGAATGAAACGCTGAGCCCGACCTGTGGGAGAATCAGCGCCCAGTAGCTGTCGCGCAGACCTAACAGGTCCAGGAAATGGTAAAGCGGAATGATGACTGCTTCGAAGGGCACCATGTACCCGAGCAGGACCAGCGGAAAGAGCCAGCTTTTGCCCGGCAGCGGCAGCAATCCAAAGGCGTAGCCCATCAACACCGATAGAAAAACACTGGCAAGCACCACCGCGGCGGAAACAATGACGCTGTTTTTAAAGAATATGTTAAAACGCCCGGTGAACCAGGCTTGTCTGAAATTATCCAGATTCCAGGTCTGCGGCAGGCTGAAGGGACCCTGGATAAGCTGGGTATCGGTCTTGAACGCGCCAAGGAAAAGCCCTGAAATTGGCAGCAACACCATCAGCGAAAAGAAAATCAGCAGCAAATAGCGGGGAACGAGCTTTTTGGTTTGGCTGTTCATGCGCTTTGCTCCTGGTCAGCTGTTTGCAGGCGGCGGATGAGCAGGGAGATTGCCAAAATTATCAGCATCAGGATGGTCGCGATGGCGGAGGCATAGCCAATCCGGTTTTGCTGGAAGGCGGACCGGTAAATCAGGAAACCGACCACCAGCGTGGCGTTGCCCGGCCCGCCGCGTGTGGTGACATACACCAGGTCGAAGACGCGCAACGCGGCAATGATGGTGGTTACCAGCGCCACGCCAATTTCCGCGCGCAAGCCGGGGATGGTGATATGCAAAAGCTGCTGGAAGGCGTTCGCGCCGTCCAGACTGGCAGCCTCGTAATACTCTTCCGGGATGTGCTGCATCCCAGCCAAAAAAAGAATCATGCAAAAACCGTACTGCACCCAGGTTCCGATGGAACCTACAGCCGGCAGAGCCAGAGCAAAGTCCCCCAGCCAGGCGCGCGTTAACCCGCTCAGGCCCACTGTATTCAGGAGAATATTAAGCGGACCGAACTGTGGGTTGAATATCCAGCGCCAGATAACGCCGACGACCACCATACTGATGACCTGGGGAAGAAATAGTACCGTGCGGAAGACGGTCATCCCGGGCAGTTTTTGACGGCTGAGAACAGACGCCAGCAGCAGACCGATGATTACAGGCAGGACGCAGTAAAACAAAATGAACACCAGGTTGTGCAGAAACGCGTTTGCGAATTGCCCGTCGGAAAACACCGCCTGGTAATTTTCCAGCCCAGTCCAGGTCCGCTGCGAGCTGAAACCGTTCCACTCATAAAAACTGGTGCGGACAGTTTCAAGGATTGGATAAAAGGTGAAAAGAAGGTATATCAAGAGCCCAGGCAGCAGGTAGAGCCACCCTTTCCACTTGTTTTCGCCTGGGTAAGCCTGGTTTGAGCCCATTGTGAGGAAAAGGCAGCCGGCGCCCAAAACAAGCGCCGGCTGCGGAAATCAGGATTATTTAGTCAGAAAAGCTTCGTAGTCCTTTTGAACTGCCGAGACAAAATCTTCTGGAGTGCTGACGCTGCCCAGAAGCTTTTGCAGTTCCGCCACGAGTGTGTCGTAGAAGGTGGGTGTCGCCCAGTCGATGTAATGACCAACAGCGTTGCCCTTGTTGATGGCGTCCCAGGCGCGCAGCGTGTCGCCAAAGAGGTTGTCAGTTTCGATATCCGCGCCTTCAGGCAGAGACATAGCAGGGAGCATGCCGGCTTTTGCCCAAAGTTCCGCGGCGCGCGGGCTGATCATCCAGTTGAGGTATTCCGCTGCAAGGTCGGCTTTGGTGGTGGTGCTGCGAATCGCGAACGGAATGCCCACCCCGCCGATAGCCAGCGCGGTTTTCCCTTCCAAGGGAGGCATCAGGAAGAAGCCAAACTCCTGGTCGGTATCGTTCACCAGCTCGCCAGCCAGCCAGGAACCGGTGATGGTCATAGCGCCGCTGCCGGCTTTAAAGAGTGCGTTGCTGTCGTCGTAGCCAATGCCCGGGTAGCCTTCGGAAAAGTAACCCGCTTTTGCCCACTGCTGCAGAATTGCTGCAGCCTTTATGTTCTCTTCAGTCTTAAAGCTGACGTTATTCACGCCGTAGGTCAGATTGTTGATGTAATCCAGGCTGACCAACAGGTGCTGAATCGCGCTGAATTCATGAATGGCGTTCCAACCGTCCAGGCTGCCAAAGGAAATTGGAGTCTCGCCGCTTTCCTTGATCTCTACCAGCAGTTGTTCAAATTCCTCAAAGGTCGTGGGGACTTCCCAGCCGTTCTTTTTGAACATCGTTTTGTTGTAATACACCCCAACCACTTCAGCGGTTGGGCTCACGCCGTAGAGGTTGCCCTGTCCGAAGGTCTTGCCGTCGGGCGTGAAGCTGTTGCGGCTGGCTACCGAGGTGGAAAAGACCGAGCTCCAGTTGTAATCTGCCAGGTAAGAGTCGAGCGGCAGCAGCAGGCCGGCTTCGACCATGGCGCCCATGTCGCTGCGTCCCTGATTCACCTGGGCGACGTCCGGCCCATTGGCTTCCGTCAGCGCGAGCTTGAGGGTCACTTTGAGGTCGTCCAGTGTCTTGACCACACGTTCAATTTTTACCCCGGGGTGAGCGGCTTCGAATTCCGCGTTGAGCGTATCGATCACCTGGCTTTCAACATCTCGGTAAAACTGATCCCAAACAACGACGGTGGTTTCTTCCGCTGCGGGTGCCTGAGTCTCAGCTGAACCATTGCCGCCCTGGCAAGCGCCTAAGATAAAGGCAAAAACCAACAATATCGCAATCGAAAAACGTATCTTTTTCATCCTGCTCCTTTTTACATTCAATGTTTTGCAAAATTATACCTTACATAAACTGGCAGCCTCAATGGAATATAGGTCAGCCTGGTGGAGCGGGGGAATTAAATGAAGACCTGATTAGCGAGCATACGATTGTTTCACCTTTGCTGCAGCTTATTGATATAATTTGAGTGTGCATCGGAGTTTAAAAAATGAAACCGGATAGTAAAAGAGCTTTAACAATCTGGATAGCATGAAAATCAATAAGCGTGTTCGACACATCGGGTTTTCCGCCAAAAGCGGAATGTTTTTCACAACATATGAATCGTAAACTGGGCTTAGGTCCAGTTTTTGTTTGTTCACCAACAGGAAGGAAAGGGCAGAAAAGGTGGAAAATAAGGATGCAGTTTCTCTGAAAGATGCATTTTCGCACCTCTCGTGGCAGTTGCTAATGGTCACGGAGAATGCCGCTATCGCGGCAGCGCGCGCGGCCGGCAGGGGCGATAAGAACCTGGCCGATCAAGCAGCAGTGGACGCGATGCGCAAGACGCTGGACCAGATGCGCGGGTTTTCGTCGCACATCAAAATCGGGGAGGGAGAACGCGATGACGCGCCGATGCTGTTCATCGGTGAGCGGCTCGGGAAAGGGGACCTCGCGATTGATATTGCCGTGGACCCGCTGGAAAATACCAATGCCACCGCTGACCTGAAGCCCGGTGCGGTATGCGTCCTGGCAGCCTCCTCCTCCGGCGGTCTCATTCAGGCTTCAGATACCTACCTCGACAAGCTGTGTGTAGGGCGGGAAGCCGCGCCTGTGGTGGATATCCGTGTGGAGCCGGAGGAAAATATCCGCCGGATAGCGGAGGCGCTGAACCGCAAGGATTTTGCAGAAATCACTGTGACCGTGCTGGACCGACCGCGCAACGAAGAGCTGATCCGACGCGTACGCTCCACCGGCGCGCGGGTGAATCTCATCGCGGATGGCGACCTGATGCCCTGCATCTTCACATGTTTTAAGGGCGCCGGCGTTCACGCTGTGATGGGCATCGGCGCGGCGCCGGAGGGCGTCATTTCCGCGGCGGCAATCAAACTTTTGGGCGGGGGCATGCAAGCCGTCTTCAAACCAAAAAATGAAGCCGACAGGGAAAGGCTGACACGCATGGGCATCCATTTGGATGAGGTCTACACTGCCGAAACACTGGCCCCGGGAGAAAACCTGATTTTCAGCGCGACCGCGGTAACACCAATCCTGACGACGACCAAAGCAGTCCTGGAAGGGGTCAGTTTTTTCCCGGGCGGCGCCAAGACCCACAGTCTGGTGGTCTCGAACACTTTCATGAATTTTGTTCCCACCACGCATGTCCTGGACAGCGGAATGTTCAGGCAGGAAAAAAGCGAATTCCGCCTGTGGTAATTTAAAGGGCATGCCCGGGTGCCTTTCCGGCTGGTTGACAGCCTCTGCCCGGATGGTAAAATTGCGTTCTAATACGCGAATGAGGATTTAATGAAAACTGCATTAATTACTGGCATCACAGGTCAGGATGGTTCCTACCTGGCTGAATTGTTACTGAGCGAAGGCTATGAAGTGCACGGCGTCATCAGAAGGTCAAGCACCTTCAACACCCGCCGGATTGACCATCTGTACCACGACCCGCACGGAAATGGCGAAAAACCGCGTCTCTTCCTGCATTACGGCGATATGGGAGCGACCGACACGCTCCTGGATGTGATTTACACGACCCGACCGGACGAGATTTACCACCTGGCGGCGCAAAGCCACGTGCGCGTCAGTTTTGACATGCCGGAATACACCGGCGACATCACCGGGCTGGGCACCACGCGCATTCTGGAAGCCATCCGGAAGAGCAAGATTAACAGCCGTTTCTATCAGGCGTCTTCAAGCGAGCTGTTTGGCAGCGCCAAACCTCCGCAGAGCGAAAGCACACCTTTCCAACCGCGCAGCCCATATGCCGCTGCCAAGCTTTATGCTTATTGGATGACTGTGAACTATCGCGAGGGCTACGGCATGTACTCCGTCAACGGCATACTCTTCAACCATGAATCCCCGCGCCGTGGTGAGACCTTCGTAACCCGTAAGATTACCCGCGCGGTGGCTTCTATCCGCGCCGGACTGCAGGACAAGCTCTTCTTGGGCAACCTGGACGCCAAACGCGACTGGGGATACGCGCCGGAATACCTGGAAATGATGCATCTGCTTTTGCAGCAGGACCAACCCGATGACTATGCCATCGGAACGGGAGAAGCGCATTCCGTGCGGGACTTTCTGGATGAAGCTTTTGGCTATGTCGGGATGGACTGGCATCAATACGTGGAAATTGACCCGCGCTACTTCCGCCCGACCGAGGTGGATTACCTGCTGTGCGACCCCACCAAAGCCAAAACCAAACTGGGTTGGGAGCCGAAAATCAAGTTCCATGAGTTGGTGCGGATTATGGTGGACGCTGACCTGGAACTGCTTAACCTTCCCAAACCCGGCGAGGGCAAGCGCATCATTGACGAGAAATTTAACGGCTGGCACCGCTGGGAACACCAGGTGATCAGCATGGATAAATGACAAATTCGCAAAACAGCGTTATAATAAAAACTTCGGAGCAGTAATCCGCCGCCGCTGACAGAGAAGGGTTGGGAAGGCTGAAACAACCCGCAGGCCAGGCACAGGATGAAGTCGCCGGAATGATGACCGAAGAAATCCGAAAAGGAGATTAGACCGGTCCGGGTACGCCCGTTAGCGCGCTCGAGTGCATTGACAGACGTCAATGAAATGAGGTGGTACCACGGAGACTTTCGCCCTCAACCGGCGAAAGTTTTTATTTTAATGATGAGGATGGAGAAGATGACCGAACTGCCAAAAACTTATGATTTTAATGAATATGAAGAAAAGATTTACACGGAATGGGAGAGTAAAGGCTATTTCCGCCCGACGAATGACCCGAATAAGCCCGGGCACGACCCTTCCATCAAGCCGTTTGTCATCGTCATCCCTCCGCCAAACGTCACCGGCGGGTTGCATCTGGGGCATCCGCTCTTTGTGGCAACAGAAGACCTGATGATCCGCTATCACCGCATGAAAGGTGAACCCACCTTATGGGTGCCTGGCACTGACCACGCTGGCATTGCCACGCAGCTGCAGGTTGAAAAGCAATTAGCAAAGGAAGGGCTGACCAGAGCCCAGCTCGGAAGAGAAGCCTTTGAAAAACGCATGTGGCAGTGGAAGGAGCAGTACGGCGGACAAATTACGCATCAAATTCGCCGGATTGGCGCCAGCTGCGATTGGGAGCGGGAGCGCTTTACGCTCGACGAGGGTCTTTCGCGGGCGGTCCGCGAGGCGTTTGTGCGCCTGTACGAAAAGGGCTTGATTTACCGCGGTCCGCGCATGATTAACTGGTCGCCCGGTTTGAAAACGGCTGTCTCGGATCTTGAGGTGGAATATTCAGAAGAAATGGGAACCCTGTACTACTTCAGGTATCCCCTGGCTGATGACAGCGGCGATTTTATCCCGGTGGCAACCACCCGCCCGGAAACAATCCTTGGCGATACCGCTGTGGCGGTGCACCCGGACGACCCGCGCTACCAGCGGTTCATCGGCAGGAATGTGCGGGTGCCGGTGCTTAGCCGGGAAATCCCGGTGGTGGCAGACGAGTACGTGGAACGGGAATTTGGCACGGGCGCGCTCAAAATCACGCCCGGGCACGACCCGCACGACTACGAAATCGGGGAGCGTCACCACCTCGCGTTAATCAATATTATGAATCCCGATGCGACGCTGAACGAGAACGCCGGACCGTACCAAGGGATGGACCGATACGCTGCCCGTAAGGCGCTGTGGGAGGATATGCGGGAGCTTGGGCTGGTCATCAAGGAAGAACCCTATATGATGAGCGTGCCCAGGTCCCAGCGGGGCGGTGAAATTGTGGAGCCGCTGGTTTCAACTCAGTGGTTCGTGAAGATGGAATCGCTGGCAAAGAATGCCAAAGCAGCGGTTGAATCCGGCGAAGTTACTTTCGTCCCGGAACGCTTCACCAAGGTTTTCCACAATTGGATGGACAATATCCAGGATTGGTGCATCAGCCGCCAACTCTGGTGGGGGCACCGCATTCCGGTGTGGTACTGCCAGGACTGCGGAGAGGTCATCGTCGCGCGGGAAACGCCGGAACGCTGCCCGAAATGCGAGAGCGCGCGCCTTGAACAGGACCCGGACGTGCTGGACACCTGGTTTTCTTCCGGTTTGTGGCCTTTTTCAACCTTGGGTTGGCCGGAAAAGACCCCGGATTACGATTATTTCTATCCCACCTCGGTGCTCGAGACCGGGTATGACATCCTTTTCTTTTGGGTCGCGCGCATGATTATGGACGGCGTGGAATTCACGGGTAAGGCGCCCTTCCACACTGTTTATCTGCACGGCATCATTCGCGATGAAAAAGGTCAAAAGATGAGCAAAACCAAGAACAACGCCATTGACCCATTGGAGGTTATGGACGCGATGGGGACCGACGCTTTGCGCTTTACGCTGTTGGTCGGCAGCACTCCGGGGAACGACATGAACATCTCCGTAAAAAAAGTGGAAGCCAACCGCAACTTTGCCAACAAGGTCTGGAACATTGGCAGGTTTGTCATCACCGCCGTGGACCGCGCCGGGCAAAAGCCCTCGGAGGAACCGGTCTGGACGCTGCCAGACCTGTGGATATGGGCGCGGCTCAAGCAGGTCGTAAACAGTGTAAACAGCCTGTTCGAGAATTACCAGTTTGGCGAAGCCGGGAAGCAGGTCTACGAATTTTTCTGGAGCGAATTCGCGGACTGGTACCTGGAGGCTTCCAAGCGCCAGCTTTCGGAAGGCGGCGACCGGGCATACTTTACAGCCTTTGGGCTGGCGCGGGTGCTGGATGTGATGCTGCGGCTGCTGCATCCTTTTACGCCGTTCGTGACCGAAGCGCTGTGGGGCTACCTGAAAAACGCTTGCCTGGATGCCGGTCTGCCGGTGAACAGCCGGACAGGTTGGGAAGACGCGCTCATCCTGGCACACTGGCCGGAACGAATGGAAATGGAAGGATGGGAAGACGAAATAATTAAGGATTTCAACACGACCCAGGAGCTTATTCGCGCCATCCGCAACCTGCGCTCGGAATACAAGATTGAACCTTCACGGAAGCTGCACGCGGTGTTTGTTTCCCAGGAATTGCAAATCCTGCTTGAGTCTCAAAAGCTGGTGCTGTGCGATTTAGCCGGGCTGGACCCTGAATTGACGGAAATTCACACGGACAAGCCGGAAATCCAGAGCGGGATGGCGGGGTTGGTGGTGAATGAAATTGAGGTGTTCGTGCAACTCGCGGATGCCAAAGATGACGCGACCGAGGAGGAACGCCTGCGCAAGGAATTGGCGGAAATGGAGAGCCAAATCGCACGTCTGGAGAATTTGTTGGCGAGCCCCTTTGCCCAGAAGGCGCCTGAGAAAATCGTGCAGGCGGAACGTGAGAAATTGGCGATATACCAAGTTGGCGCGGAAAAGCTGCGCGCGCGGCTTGATTAGGAAAGAAAAAGAGATGCCCTCAGGGGCATTTCTTTTTCTTCGCATAGATTTCAAATCAATGACTTGTGCCGCGCTCAGACTCGCGCTGCATGATTCGGCGCAGGATGGCTAAGGAGCTCGCGTAGGTCGAGTCCATACCCATATACGAAAGCGCGCCGGCGCCGAGGTTCTGACCTTTGGTCAGGGGAGTATCGGATACATAGTGCAGGATGCCCAGGTCGAAGGGCAGCTTGTGCAGGTTGACGATTTCGTTCACCGGGTGACGCTGCGGGCGGAAAAGTTCGTAAATGGCGGAAAGATATGGGCCGGCTTCCATCTCGATATCGGTATAGCCTTCGCGGTAAATGACATCCATCACGGTAGCGTTCTGCAGAAAAGTGCCCCAGACGGAAACCGCCTTTTGGTTATCCAGGACTGTGCCGTAAACGAGATACGGCGTCAGATCCGAAGCCTGGAAGTTGTTATCAAAGATATATGTGTTCTTGGAATGCTCATCGTACACCACGTTGGGAATCACAACATCCCCTCGCACACCGTTCAGGCTGGCAGCCTTGCCCATGACATAAATGCCCAGAATTTGCGCGGCGTTTTCGGCGATTTTTGTGAGCAGATGATATGCCCCAAAACCAAGCGGATAATCGATATTCACAATCAGCGCGTCGGATTGCTTCAGGAAACTCCATTCCGGGCAGCCGGGCTGTGGGCATGGCGCGATGCGCTTGTCGATGCTGTCTGGATTGAGTTTGGAGAGCTCAATCACCTGTGCTTCGATGTCAAACGCGTGCATACTTGGGAAGCGGTGAATCCCGCGTTCCCTTTCAAAGCTGAGCTGTTCCTGCCAGGCATTCTTGCCCGCCGCAGAGGACTGATATTTCTTCATCACATAATAGAAAAAGTTTTCCGTGCTTGAAGGGACTGCCTTGCTCTGAATATCCTGCCACTCCGCCAAAAGGGCAGGCTGGTCGGCGCTGTTCACGAAGTCGATCAATTGATTTTGCCTGCTGAGCGCGAAACCAGAAAGCAAGTTCACCACGCTGTGCGTGTTGGAGGAAACAAAGTAGACCGGGCGTTTATTGATTTGCGGGTACTGCTTCTCAATC
>JBCFBH010000001.1:35981-109000 GCA_038562595.1 Anaerolineaceae bacterium | reverse complement strand
CGGTGCCGTCATTGGGGGCGAGGATGAAGACCTTACCCTTGTCCGCGGCGGCAGTGGCGGTCAGGTTGGATTCGGCCAGGGTCTTGGCGACGTTGAAGTCCCAGTTGGTGGTAATCTGACCAATGATCTTGCCCATTTCATCGCGGGTGAGGGTGGCTTTGTCCTGCAGGGCCACGGCTTCGGCAGAGTTCTTGATGACGAAAGTGCCGTCAGCGATCTTGGGCTGGAGGACATTCCAGGCGCCTTCAAAGAAGAGGAAGGCATTGTTGTCGGAGGCAGCGCCGGCATACAGGAACAGGGGGTTGCCAGTGCCTTCGGCTTTGTCCACCAGGTACTGAGCCTGAGCGGCGCCAACGGAGACGGAGTCGAAGGTGACATAGTAGTCGACGGCTTCGGTGTCGGTGATCAGGCGGTCATAGGAGACAACCTTCACGCCGGCGGCGCGGGCAGCTTCGGCGGACGCGGCGGCAGCAGCGCTGTCGTGCGGGCAGATGATCAGGACTTTGACGCCCTTGGAAATCAGGGTCTCAACGTTCTGCTTTTCCTTGGCGGAGTCACCCTGGCTGAACAGAATCTCCACGGTGTAGCCGGCTTCTTGGAGGGCATCCTTGAAGCGGGTTTCATCCTGGATCCAGCGGGGTTCGTCCTTGGTCGGCAAAACGATACCGACTGCCAGTTTATCGCCAGCGGCGGGCTCTTCGGCTGGAGCTTCAGTAGCGGTCGCGCAGGCGCCCAGCATCATCGAAGCGATGATGAGGATCGAGAAAACAAACATTAACGACTTTTTCATTCTTTTTTTCTCCTTATAGTATTGTGAGTTGTCGTTGTTGCCAAAATGGGTTTACGCTTTTGAGTCTCAGGAACCTCCTTGTAAATCCTTGGGTTTTTGGTTTTTCAGCACAAAGCCGATCAGCAGCGTATTCAGCGGATCGGGCTTATCCAGACACAGGGCATGCCCTGAGCCTGGCACAACCACATATTCTGCGCCTTGGATCTGGTCAGAAATAATGCGGGCATATTCCCGCCCCTTGATCAGATCGTCCTCCCCCACCACAACCAACGTGGGGCATTTAATTTTGGGGAGCTCGGCGGTAATATCCAGCGCGTAAAAGGCTTTCATTAATTCAGCAAAAGACGCCATGTCCAGCGCGCCGTAGCGCTTAATCGTGTCTTCAGCGCTGTGGCGGGTCTTTGCCACGTACTCCGCGGAAAAATTCATGTGTACGGAGGTCCAGTAGAGTATTTCCGGGTCGTTATGCTCGGCTGCCAGCTGCCACGGATAGGTTTGCGCCGCCAGCATGGGCTTTATTTCAGAGACCCCGTCAATCACAATCAGAGACCGGGTCTTTTCAGGGTATTTCAGCGCAAAAACCATGCTGATTTCTGAACCGTAAGATATCCCGCCAATATGCGCCTGTTCAATGCCCAGAGCTTCTAACAGGGCTGCCAGGTCGTCGGCGTGCTGCTCCAGCGAATATGGTCCAGCCGGATGTTCGGAGCGCCACATACCGCGGCAGTCGTACAGGAGCACGCGCATATGAGCAGCCAGCGCGCGCGTCTGGTACAACCAACTGCCGGTGCTCATCATGATACCATTCGAGAGCACGAGCACTTCCCCATCTTCGGGGCCGTGCAGCTCGTAGTACAGCCGGACGTTATTGGCAAGAATTTCTGGCATTCTTTATCTCAGTCTGCTTAGAGCGGTTCGAAAGCAAGGAACTTATTGGTGTGTTCTTCGGGTCCGCGTTCAATAACTTTCATCTTCAACGGAGTACCAATCTTTATTTTAGCAGGGTCTGTCAAGTCCATTCCCACAATTTGGGCGCTGATGCGCGGACCCTCGTCCAGGGCGACTATCCCGACCATGTACGGATTCTTGCTGTCATACCCGGCTTTGACCATCTCTGTGGCGGGTATATAGATAACCGTATATGCCGCCAGCTTACCAGTCCCGACAAATTCGATCCGTTCGGCTTGGGTTGAATGGCAGCGGGAGCAAATGTAGCGTTGGGGGATACTGATGTGTCCGCAAGCCAAGCAGCGCGAACCGATGAGCTCTTCATTTTCAATCGCCTGAAGAAAAGTTTTGGTTTCAAGTTTACAGTCGCTCATCTCAGCTCCTCTTTTCGAAAATATGCACCACTGTGGTTTGACCGGTTCCGCCAACATTGTGCGTAAGCGCGTACCTGAGATTGCCCGGAAGCTGGCGTGCCCCAGCGCTACCGTGCAACTGCTTCCAGACTTCCACAATCTGCGCGACGCCAGAAGCGCCCACCGGATGACCCTTGGATTTTAATCCGCCGCTGGTGTTGATGGGATGCTCGCCCAGGCGGGAGGTTTTGCCTTCCATGGCTGCTTTCCAGCCTTCCCCGCGCGCGAAAAAGCCGAGGTCTTCGCTCGCCATGATTTCCGCGATGGTAAAGCAGTCGTGCACTTCCGCGAAGTCAACATCCGCAGCGCTGATGCCAGCCATCTCGTATGCCTGCGCGGCGGCTTTGGCCGCGGAAGGAACCTCGGAGAGCGAATCCCGTTCCGCCAGCGCGCCGTCGCTGGCCTGACCGATGCCTGCGATGAAAATCGGGTGGTCGGTGTATTTGGAAACTAAATCTTCGCTGACCAGCAGAACCGCGGCGGCTCCATCCGAAACCGGGGAACAGTCAAACAGGCGCAGGGGCCAGGCGATCATCGGGTTAGCCTTGGGGTCGCGCATGAAGTCCATTTCGGTTTCCCAGGTGGGCACGGGCAGCCCTTTTTGTTCAGCCTTGGCTTTTTTGCCTGCCATCACATCCTTGATGGTCTGGTTAAACTGGGCTTTTTCATTCAGGGCGCCATTTTCGTGGTTCTTGATGCCCACATGCAGGAAAGCCTCCGGGTCGGCATGATATTTATCCATATACGCGGTTGCCATGGCAGCGTAAAAACCGGGGAAGGTAAAACCAGCCGGAATCTCAAACATCGTATCCGCTGCGGAAGCCAGCGCGTCTGTCACCGCAGCAGTTGGCAGGTCGGTCATCTTTTCCAGGCCGCCCACCAGAACTACGTCATACTGGCCGGATGCGATGGCCAGGATAGCCTGGCGGAGCGCCACGCCGCCGCTCGCGCAGGCATCTTCCAAGCGCGCGCTGGCGACTGGTGAGATACCAATCCAGCTGGCGACGATGGGAGCAAGATGACCTTGTTTCTCGAACTGGTCAGAGCTGAAGTTCCCCAAATAAAACGCTTCGATATCCTTGGGGGGCAGACCTTTCTCGACGGAGGAGCGCAGTTCCTGATAAGCTTCCACAAACAAGTCCCGCGAGGACTTATCCGGAAAAACTCCAAATTTGCTCATTCCAACTCCGGCAACTGCCACGCCGCGTGCTAATTTTTTCCCTGTCATGCTTCGTCCTTTACTCTATACACAATGTATGCTCATGCAACTTTTTCGTAAACCACGGCGCCGCTTAAATCCGCAGGAGCTTCCTGCGCACCAGCGGCAACCACGTTCAACAACAAACGGCTGCCTTCCACCTTAAAACGACCGACGAACAGGCCAATCAAACCGAAACTGTGCTGGGTCTGATTCATTTCAATCAGCTCCCCTTCGGTCTTATAGGTGCCCGCGGAGTTGATGCTCATCAGCTCGTATACAGCGCTGAAGGTCCCATCGGGCTGGAAAGTGAAGGCCAGGCCGGGATAGGGCTGCCCCTCAATTTGCGCCCACGTGCCAATTAATTCCTGCATTCTGTCCTCCTGATCCTCAGAGTTTAGTGATATCGCTTGTCGGGCACTATGCCCAGACGGTGTGCTTCTTCGCGGATAGACTCGCGGAAGTCGGGATGAGCAATTTTTACCAGCGCTTCCATGCGCTTCTTTACGCTCAAGCCGCGCAATTCCGCGATCCCATACTCGGTGACGATCGTATCTACGTCCTGGCTGGTCACGGTCACGCCAGAACCCGGCGCGAGCGTCGGCACGATGGTGGAGATGGTGCCGTTCTTGGCGGTGGAGCGCAAGGCAATGATGCCGCGCCCGCCTTCGGATAATTGGGCGCCGCGGTGAGTATCCGCCTGACCGCCCGTGCCGCTGAATTGGCGCACACCCAGGCTTTGGGAGCACACCTGCCCCAGGATGTCCACCTGGATAGCGGTATTGACGCTAATCATGCGGTAGTTCTGCCCGATTACATACGGGTCATTGACATATTTACCGCGCAAGATTTCAACATCAGGATTGTGGTTGATAAAGTCGTACAACTTCTGGCTGCCCAGCGCGAAGGTAGCGACCATCTTACCGGGATGTAGTGTCTTGCGGCGGTTGGTGACGATTCCAGCCCTGAAAAGGTCTACCATGCCGTCCACGAACATTTCTGTGTGCAGGCCAAGGTCCTTGCGAGTGCCAAGGAAGGACGCTATCGCGTTGGGGATGCCGCCGATGCCGAGCTGCAGCGTGGCGCCGTCGTCAATCAAATCGGCGATGTGCCCGCCAATGAGACGTTCAATTTCCGTGGGGTCTTCGTTATTCAGCATCGGCAGCGGAGCGTTGTTTTCCACTACCAGGTCCACCTGGGAGATGTGCACCAGGGTGTCTCCGTGGGTCCAGGGCATGGCTTCGTTGATTTCAAGGATGACCAGGTCGGCGACTTCTACCATGTCCTTTTCGTACACATTGCCCAGAGAAAGCGAGAGGTAACCTTCGGCGTTGGGCGGGGTTGCGGTGCCGATGAAAACGTCCACGTGGTTTTTGGTGGCGTGCAATTTGTCCACCGCGGCGGAATGCAGGTTGTTAGGCGTGTAAGACACGCGCCCTTCGGGGTGCGCCTTGCGGTCCGGCACGCCGTAAAACCAATTTTCGTTAAAAATGCGGCCTTCCATCTCTGGCTTTAAAAACGCGTCGTACGCGCGCATTGGCAGGCAGGTCCAGGTGGTTACATCTTCCAGACGTCCGGCCTGCTTTCCCAGCTCCTCGAGCAAGCCGGGTGGTTCAGCGCCAGCCATAGCCACGCAAACCGTCTGGTGCGATTGAATTCTGGAGACCGCCTCTTCAAGGCTGACTCGTTTGGCTTTGTATTCGTCCAGGGCAGCCATAACTCCTCTTAACTTCAGGGCATGATATAAGCGGTCGCAGCCTGGTTGTAACCCACGCCGGAGCCGACAAAGAGGACCAAATCGCCGGATTTAATCTTGCCCAGTTTGCGGGCGTCGTCGAAGGCAATCGGCAGACAAGCGGAACCGGTGTAGCCCCATTTGTCCATCACCCAATGCGCTTTTTCAATTGGCAGACCGAGGTTTTCCATCACCAGCTTGATGCTGTTCAAGTTTACCTGCGTGAAAATGACAAAGTCGACGTCTTCAATTTTGAAACCGCCGTTTGCCGCGCATTCGCGCGCGCGGGCGGGCCAACCCTCATGGTTAACCGTAGGCGGGAACGGCGTGAGCAATTTCACCTTGGTGCGTCCGGCTTCCACGCTTTCCACCGTGGCGGGTTCGTAAGTTCCGCCGGAGTAGATACCCCAGTGCTTGTGGTAAGAGCCGTCCGCTTTGATGGAACAAGAGACGAAACCCGGCTGGTCGGATACGCCCACCACCGCTGCTCCAGCGCCGTCACCGTAGAAGAAGGAGGTGATATCGTGTTTCACATCCGCGAGCTTGTGCATCATGTAAGCGCCAATCACCAGGATGTACTTCAGATTGGGATTGGTGGCAATCATTCCAGCCGCCTGCGCCAGCGCGGTCGGGAAGGATGCACAAGCGCACCCCACGTCCCAGGTGCCGGCGTTGACGCAGCCGAGTTTGTATTGCACAACAACTGAAGTGGCTGGCGTAATGTAATCCGGGCTGTCAGTGCCAACGATTACCAGGTCAACCTGCTCGGGGGTGATGCCGGCGTCTTCGAGCGCTTTTTTGCCGGCTTCCACCGCCAGGTCGGAGGTCGCCCAATCTTCCGGAGCGTAGAAACGGGTTTTGATACCGCTGCTAACTTCAAACTTGCCCACCACTTCGGCGAGTTTGGGGCTGACTGCGCCCATCCACTCCGCGAAGGTGGCGTTGGTAATTTCAGTTTCAGGGATGTAGCGCCCTGTGCCAAGAATGGTCGCATAACGTGCCATAGGAAACTCCTGTCGCTTTAACAATGGTTTTAGGGGATGACTCCGCCGTCCACGCTGATGGCAGCGCCGTGAACGTAGGAGGATTCGTCGCTGGCCAGCCATAGGTATGTATTGGCGATTTCTTCTGGGGTGCCAAGACGGCCGAGCGGGGATTTGGCTGCCATGGCTGCCAGCACGTTTTCGGGCATCTTCAGGACCATATCGGTGAGAATGAAACCCGGGCAGACCGCGTTCACACGGATTTTGTACTTGCCCAGCTCTCGCGCCCAGGTCTTGGTCATGCCAATGACTCCAAACTTGGTGGCGGCATAGTTGGTCTGGCCAAAGTTGCCGTACAAGCCTACCACGGAGGAAGCGCTGATGATGGAACCGCCGCCGCCCTTAATCATATAGGGAGCGACAGCCTGGGTGCAGTTGAACACGCCTTTCAGATTCACCGCAATGACCAGGTCAAAGGCTTCTTCGCTCATCTGACCGACCAGCTCGCCTTCCTTAAACTTTACAAACTGCGCGTCGCGGGTGATGCCAGCGTTGTTGACGAGGACATCGATGCGTCCGAATTTTGCCGCCACGTCATCAATCCAGGCCTGCACTTCCTGCCGGTTGGTGACGTTCACTTTGTAGAAGCAGGCGCCTTCGCCAAGTTCCTTTACGACCGCGTTGCCGGCTTCCTCATTGACATCACAGATAACAACTTTCGCGCCTTCCTGAGCAAATTTCAGCGCGGTGGCTTTCCCAATTCCTGCGGCGCCGCCGGTCACAATACAAACCTTATCCTTTAAACGCATGCTGTTCTCCTTTAGTACACGGGAATAACCCAAATTAATATTTGATAATCTATTATTAACATAAAGGGATTACAGGGCGGTTACAAAGCGGTAACAAATTCGCATAAAGTGGAATGTTCATCGATTTCGGGCGAATTTCCCGGAACTCTTCAGACGGGAGCGTTCGGAGGACTGAGCGGGACATTCGTGGCTTGTCATTCGGAGCCCCCGCTGGATGGATTAATCGAAGCTTGGAATCACAGAAGGGGGCGCGCCAGGAGCAGGGAAGCAAGGCTGCCGAAGCGTTGTCATCCTGAACGCAGTGAAGGATCTTGTTTTACTAGAAGGGGGCGCGGCAGGAGCAGGGAAGCAAGGCCACCGAAGCGTTGTCATCCTGAACTCGGTGAAGGATCTTGTTTTACCAGAAGGGGGCGTGGCAATCTGCTTTGTTCCTTTAGAGGGAGGTCGCTTCGTGCCTCGCGATGACGAAAAAACGAGAGCCTTCGCTGCGCTCAGGACGACAAAACAAAAGGTAAACTGCCACGGCCCTTTGCCAATCCGCTCCAAGCCTCAAGGCATGCAGCGCGATGGCAAAGGGTCCCTGTGCCCGCGCAGCAGGGTACGCAGTGATCGTAGCGCTGGGTCTCGCAGTGATGGAAGGCCAGGGTCAAAGCAAGCTCAGTATAGAAAGAGCCCGCCAAGATGGCGAGCTCTTTGTTCGAAAAATGCTTATGGTTTACTTGAACAGAAGTGGGAGGAAGATGGTCTTGATGCTGGTCGGCAGACTTACTACCGCGACCGCGCCTTCTTCCATGGTGCCCATCTGGTCGTTGTCATGCAGCGCAACGTTGGTCAGCAAGTCAGTACTGCCCTCGTCCACGGTCACCTGGAAGGTGATTAGCACGGGCGGAGCAGGCAGCAGCGCCCAATCGAAGCAGATGGCAGAACCGTCGGCGATCTCAAGTGCGGTGTCGTTGTAGCTGACGAGCGTACCAACCGTGCCGTCCGCGTTTTCCACGCCGATGGTGCCGGAAGCTGCCGCAAAGAAGCCGGGGGTGATGTTATCGAACGCGTACACAATCTCGTACGCGCCCGGGTTGTCATCCGGCTGCAGGAAGTAACCCACTTCCATGTCCAGAGTCTTGGTAGTATCCGCTTTCAACTGGATGTCATCATACTCAATGGTAGCAAATGTTGAGTTATCACCGACCATTGTGACGCCGTAGTTGTTAGCCAGGTTGTACTGGACCACAAGGTCGTCCCAGAACAGCGCCATGATATTGCTCGGGTCCGCGGGGTCCGGAATTACGGTGTTCTCCGCGCTTACGGTCGTAGGCCAGCCAAGGATACCGTCCGCAGTGAAGTCCATGCCACCAGCGTAATCCACACCATAGAAATTGAACGCGGGATATGTACCAAAAGTATAGTACCAGAAGGTATCCCCTGAGATCGTCGAGGCGGTCGAGAAGCCGTACGAAGTCGTCTTCCAGTCCAGGTAAGCATCCGTCGGGTCGCCGTCCGGCTCGATGGCTAGCGTGCAGTTGGGGTCTTCCGCGCTTGTCACCTTGACATAATCACGATAGCTCGAAGCCACGGGGCCGGTCCAGGTAATCGCATTGGTTCCCTCGTCGTAAACCGCACCGCCAGTCACGGAGCCATCCACGTAAGTTACGCCTTCGGGCAGCACATCATTGATCGTGTACTCAATCTCGTCAGTGGTGTAGTTGGTGATTTCAATCGAGTAGGTGATGGTGTCACCGGGTTCGGCGCTGGCCACATCCGCGGTTTTCACCACGTCATCGGTTTTACGCGCGACATCCAGCTGCGCGATGCCAATCCAGGTATCGTAAGTGGCATCAGCATAAACATCAATCAAGCCGTACAGGCGGTCGCCTTCCTCGGTGTCAATATCGTGCCAGTAGACGTCCAGGCTGAATGGGTCGCCAGGCGGATTGGTATCAGGTCCCACCACTGTCATGGTCTCGGGGTTAGCCGGCTCGTGAGGCACCAGGCCGACAGAGAGAGTAATATCATCCACTGTGGCACCCGACCCCTGCCAGTTCTGGACCAAAATCCAGACCGGATAGAAGTCGACCGGGAAGCCCCACTCGGTCAGGTATTCAAAGGCTGTGCTGGTGGCGCTGTTGCCGTATTCTTCTCCAGCTTGCGGCAGACCGTCGCCATTCCTGTCAAAGCCCCAGTAGAGGTCTACGTCCGGCGCGGAGGAAGCGGTGATTTCCGCCACAAGCCGCGCGGCCCCCAGATCCATCGGGACGACCGTGTACCAAACCTGTGAAAGGTTGTCGTACGCTGAACCGTTGGTCGGGTCTTGGGCAAGTTGAATCTCGTTGAGTTCACCCTTCACCCAGCCGTATTTATCAATGGTCAGGTCAGTGATTTCGACCGCGACCAAATCCTCGAGGGTGTCGCCGCCGGCATCACGGTGAGTTTCAAATTTCGCCAGGTCGGGCAGGTTGCTCGCAGCGGGCAGAGCTGCCAACGGAATGGCAACGTCGGAGATGGGAGCACTAGTTCCTGGATGGGTATCGTCGGTCAGGAATTCAATATTGGCAAAAACCCACTCGCCGGGGGTGTAAGCCGAGACGTCAGCGGTAATCGTAATTTCCTGCGTGGCGCCGGGGTTAATCGTGAAGCTGGCGGGGGTAACGGTAATCCATTCCGGAGCGCTCACCGTATAGGTCGCGGGCAGGTCTGCCACGCTGGTGAAGGTGCGCGTCCAGGAGCACTCGCCCACGCAGCTGCTGTTGTACACGCTGGCAGTATTGAGAGTCTTCACGTCGCCGCCCAGAGCGGGGTCAGCATCTTCGTAGTTTGCGATGCTTTCGTCCATCACCAGACCGGTCAGACCAGCCAATTCAAGCTGAATGCGCCCCGCGCCGATATCAAAGGGGTCGGCAGCGGTGGTTTTGTCTTCTTTCAGCAGCAGGTCATAGGCGGTCAGCATCAGAGCCGACTTGATTTCCGCGGGGGTCCAATCCGGGTGCAGAGCTGTCAACAGCGCGGCAGAGCCGGCGTCGTGCGGGCTTGCCATGGAGGTACCCTGGTAGAGATCAAGCTCCGTTTCGCCGTCGGGGTCAATTAAACCATCGGCGACCGCGGCCAGGATTTCCAGACCAGGAGCAGCGATGTCGGGTTTCAGCACGTCAAAGGTCGTGTTCGGGCCGCGAGAGCTGAAATCCGCCATAATATCGGCATACGCGTCAGAAATTAATGCGCCGTAAGCGGAAATGCTGACGGTGTCATCGGTGGCGCTGGCAACCCAGGCGGCAATCGCGTCGCCAACGGTGCCGGGGATGTCCAGCATCACGCCGGGGATAGTCGTGCCGGAGACGCTCATGGCGCCGGGCGCGCGGTCATCCGTGAAGATAAGGACACCGGTTGCGCCTGCAGCCGCTGCGTTGTTAATCTTTACGCTGAAGGTACAGGTACCGCGTTTAATCAGGGCTATGCTGTCCTTGAAGAATTCAGCCGGAAAAGCATTACAACCAAGATCATTGCCAGGATTTTCGCCAGAATATTTGACCGGACTATTCACAATATCCGTGGTGAAAGGAATTTCGCCAGCCAGCGTGGTGATGTTCTGGTAGAGCGGATTGGAGAAGTCCACATCGCTCGTGAACTTGCGGTTGTGGGAAGTGGCAGCGGTACTCAGCAGCCAGGGAGAGCGGTGCGCCACGGTTTCAGCATCCGGGCCGCTGTTACCAGCGGAAGTGGAAACGGTAACGCCCGCAGCGGTGGCTTCCAGGAAAGCCAGTTCCACGCCGTCCTCGTATGGATAGGTGCCGCCGGAGATGGAATAGTTGATGACATCCACGCCGTCCAGAATAGCCTGTTGGACAGCCGCGACGGAATCTTCACCCGCGCACTGGCCGCCGGAGGGGGTCGGATAGCAGACATCGTAGGCGATGATCTGCGCATGCGGCGCGACGCCGGAGATGGTGACTTCGGTGCCGTAGAAATCCACATCCACAAAATTGCCAGCGACGGTGCTGGCGGTGTGGGAACCGTGCCCTTCAGAATCTTCCGGGGTCACGAAGTCGGAGGGAGCGTCATAGGTATAGCTCCAGGCGCCAACGACTTTGTCGTTACAGGCATCGGCATAGTCAGGATCGCCATCCGGAGCGCACACGCCCAGGTAATCGCCGGTCCATTCATACACATAGCCGTCGTCAGGTGTATCACTGAAAGAAGGATGATCAAAGTTAATGCCGCCATCCAGGATGCCAACCAAAACGCCTTCGCCTTTGGTGCCCAGGGAATCGGGAACGGCTGTGCCGTCCCAAAGGTCGTCTGCGCCGATCCATTCCGGACCAGCGTCAGTATCCTGGGTATAGGTTTGATCTTTCAAGACTTTGCGAATGCCGGGCAGGCTCTGCAGGTCTTCTGCTTCTTGCGCGGAAAGCTCCACCGAGACGCCGTTCAGAACCACGTCATAGACGTAACGCACTTCGATGGAACGCCCAAGCAGGCTTTCAGCTTTGGCCAGCATGGTCTGGCGGTTGAGAGCCAGGCTGTCCAGATAGTTCCGGCCTTCGATGCTGTTGATGTCCGCGCCGCCTTTCGCTCTGGCGAGCGACGCGCCTTCGAACAGCACAATGTAGCGCGACACTTCGGTTTTGTCGACGATGTCGCTGGCGTCCACGGCGGAATACTTGTCTACCGGCGTGTGACCGGTAGGCACCAGGTCAGTGCGGCCGGGAAGGCCGCCCTGGGCTGCGACGGTGTTGAGTCGCAAGCCGCTAATCGGGGAGGCAATCATTGCCAGAACGATGATCAGGGCTAATGTTCGGATAGTTTTCGATCTCATGAGTTCACTCCATTTGGCTAAGGTTGAATTACTGATAGAGACGGGGGTTTCTCAGTCAAACCGGGCGCGAAAAATTGCCAACCTGTTCACTGAGAGCTTGGGAGAGGTTCTTGATACGGTAATATTCCATCCTCCTTCCGTAAGTTAACACTATTAAACGAAGAGCGACGAAATTACGCAAAAACTGGCACAAATTACTGCTTGTGCTTAAATCAAGTATACCACCTGAGGAAAAAAGCAAGTCTTTCCTCACAAAAAACAGCGTTTCCAGCCCTCGCGGACCGGACTCGCTTTCAATTAATAAGAGCTGTTGGAATGAGAAATCTCAATCCCTTTCACGCAGGTAAAACGCGGCACCAACACCGCGCGCGGGTTGCGTAAACCATAGCTGTGTGAGACGTTGTGCGCAACCTGCTTGCGCGAGAGCCATGCCAGGCGCTCTCCGAACAAGTCCGCGAAGCTCTGCGTAACGCGCACATTGAAAGGCACCGCGATACCGCCGTCCTTACGCAGCAGGAGCGCGCCAAAGCGCGAGCTGCCTGTAAGAATGCCAGCGCTTGGGTTGACGATGTTCATATAATGAAGATAAGGAATGTAGAGGATATCCTCCTCGCGCGGAAGGGCTGCCAGCTCTTCCAGGCTCCCAGGCGCTTTCTCCCCACCCGAGAGCACCAGGTTGTTGTGGTAGACAGTGTGGCCGGTCGCTTTCGCGCTGAACTCGTCGGCGTCGTCCTGATCCCAGAAGAACGCCTTCAAAACGCCCGCATCAAAGAGTGGGAAGGGCTCGCGGCGTTTGCCCATCAAGTCGTGCGAGACCGGATAGGTCGGCAGGCAGCGCGGATCATCCGTCAGGGTGAACAAGGGGGAGAACACCTTCTGACCCAGCTGGGCTTCGCTCAGGAAGGAATAGCCGCGTTTCACCATCCCGCCGTTGGGTCCGTACCAGTTAAACATATCCAGGATATCCCCCACAGCCGCCGCGCCGAACACGACGGTGTACTTGCCCAATGGGAGCTGGACGCCCGGCTGTTCGCTGTACTGCCGTACCAGGAAGGCGAGTTCGCCGCGCAGACGCTCGGGGTCCAGGTCGGTTTTTGCCTGGGCGGATTGCAGCGCGTTCACTTCCCATTTCAGGGTTTGGTGGGAGAGCACCGCCGTGATGGAAGCATCGGTGCAGGCAAAGTACTGCGTGTGTTCGCTTTCGGTGCTGATTTGGGCGGTGGTGGTGATGCCATTCGAAAAGACGCCTGAAAGCTTGAGCTCTTCAGTTTCCAGGCCGCGGGCAAGGGTATTGAAAAATTCCAGGCGCTCAGCGTTGCTCGTACCCGCCAGGAATGGGTCGTAAGCCTGCATGTCGATCACGCTCTCGCTGTAAACGGGAATGCTGGGCGTGTAGGAAAGCGGCTCAGAAAAGCCAGCCATCTCCGCGGCGGTATCAATCCCGCGCTTAAGCGGTTCTATCTGACCGGGATCGGCAAGCAACATCGTGTCGGCGCGTCTGTTTCCATCAAACACGCTGATTTGCAGCCGAACCAGATGTTCGTTCGTGTTCAGCGAGATCGCGGAATTCGCGAAACGCATCAGGTAGCTTTCTTCCTCGTGGTAAAAAATGGCTGCCTGGATGCCTTTCTCCAGGGCATACGCGCGCAGTTCCCGCAGTAAAGCGATGACATTGTGCTGCATGGTTATTCTCCTACCGTCACATCATCAAAGCGGCATACTGGCACGCCGTGCCCCAACTGCATAATCTGGTTGGGCTGCCCTTTGCCGCAGTTATCCACGTACATTACTTCCCAGGTGCGCTCATCCCCGACTGCCGAAAGTGAGTTATAGAACTGGAGCGTATTGCCTTTGTAGGTGGTGTTCTTAAGCACGCCTTTCACTTCCCCGTCCTCCACCAGCCAGCCGATATCGGTGGCAAAGTGGAACTGTTCGCGGTTGGATCCGATGGACCAGCTTTTATCGCCGTCCAGGATGACGCCGCGTTCGGTGCCGCGCACGATGTCGTCCAGGTCGCCGTCCGTGCCTGGATCCACATTGATATTGGTCATGCGCTCGATCGGGACGCGGTAGAAGGCGGTGGCGCGGTTGGCGCCGCTGCTGCCGCTGAAAATCTGCCGGCGGGCTCTGGCATTGGCTTCTTCCACCATTTGCCTGCCGCTAATGGCGCCCACCAGAATACCGTTGTCAATCAACAGGTTGTTTTGCGCCGGCACGCCGTCGTCATCAAAGCCGAAACTGCCGGGAGAGTTTTCCAGAGTGGCGTCGGCGCGAACGGTCAATTTCTCGGAGCCGTAGCGCAGCTTGCCAAAATCTTCCAGACGCACGAAAGAACCGCCCGCGAATGCCAGCTCGTACCCGAGAATGCGGTCGAGCTCCAGGGGGTGACCGATGGTCTCGTGGATTTGCAGAAACATAATTCCGGGCAGCAGAATCACCGAGCGGACGTCCTTCGGGCAGCTCTCCGCTACAAGTAGTTGGTTCAGCTCACGCACCAGGCGTTCCGCCGTCCCGGAGAAATATTCCGGGTCCAGGGATTCCCAACCGCGGGTATTCCCTAAACGGGCGGGTTTGTATTTGCGCGCCTGCAATTCCCCGTCTTTGTCGAAGCCCATCACCTGAAAGGACGGGAACACGTCAATAATGGTCTTTTCGATTTCGCTGCCTTCCGAGTCCAGGAAGACAATCTGGCGCCTGACAAAATCCAAAGCCGCTACGCGCTGTGCCACCCCGGGCTGGTTCAGCCTGGCATCCATCAGCCGCAGGAATTCCAGTTTGTCCGTCAGCGGGACTGTGAAAGGGTCAATCAGATTCGGGCTGGCAAAAGAAGCGCGTACAGCCTCCTTCTCAGCCAGCCGCACCGGGAATTCCACCCGTTCGGCTGCCGTGCGGGCGTTGTCAAACGCCTTTGCGAAAATGGCGGCGCTGTTTTCCAGGCTGGACGCGGCGGAAAAGCCCCAGGCACCGCGATAAAGCACCCGCACCCCCACCCCGCTTTGGGAAGACGCGGAAAGGTCCTTGAGGTTGCCATTCCACATCAGCAGGCTGTTGCTCTCTTCGCTGGGGTACCAGCGCGCGTCCACATAGGTGGCGCCCTGCGCCATCAGGCTGTCAATGTTCTTTTTAAGTTCCTGCTTCACGGTCGTTCTCCTTTATTGGTTCACGAAGTGTGCTTCGCACGGACGAAACACTGGTGATTATACCGGAGGAAACCCGGAATGAGCTGAATTTCCCGCGCGGAGGGCGAATTTGCGCTGGGTTCCAAAGGGCTGGTAACGCTCCTGAGTTTGCATGAGCGTTAGATTGGGGCGCATAGAGGGCTTGGAAGAAAAAGCCGCCAATACTGAGGATTGACGGCTTGGGTTTAGTAAGACGAATAGCGGTTTTTGTTGTAGACCCTGCGCTGGTTTTTCTGTGGCAGCCCGGCGGGTTTTGCGTTTTCTCCACCCGTTTTTCGGCGCGCGCTGGGATTACCATCGTCCAGGCGCGAAACCTTTGGGGTTTCCGGTTTTCTGTTGGTTTGCTTCACAACCTTGAGCGCCGGGCTATTAATATTGAAGCTGGTTTCAAAGCCGTCCATTTTGCGCAGTTCCAGCTTCTGCCCCATCAGGCGTTCAATCGTGCGCAGCATGCCCAGATCCTCCTGGGAAACAAGCGAGAGCGCGGTTCCCAGACGTTCCATGCGGCCTGTCCGGCCTGTGCGGTGGGTATAGGCTTCCGGCGTATCCGGCAGGTCATAGTTAATCACATGGGAAACTCGCGAAACGTCAATCCCGCGCGCGGCGATATCAGTGGCAACCAATACCTGCACCTTGCCGTCCCGGAAGGCACGCATGGCTGTATCGCGCTGGGACTGCGAAAGGTTGCCCTGCAGTGATGTCGCGGAGACGTTGGCTTGCTGCAGTTGGAAAGCCAGCTTTTTAGCGCGGTGCTTGGTGCGGATAAAGACCAGCACGCTGCCCTTGCCGGCTCCTTTGAGCAGATTCAGGAGCATCTCCTCTTTGCGGGCGGGTTCAGCCAGGTACACCGCGTGGGTAATGGTATTCAAGGGTTTGCTGATGCCGATTTCGATGGTCACCGGGTCGTGCAGGATTTGGTTGGCCAGCTTGCGGATTTCATCCGGCATGGTGGCAGAAAAAAGCAGGGTCTGGCGTTTTTGGGGCAGCGCTTCAACGATGCGGCGGATAGAAGGCAAAAAGCCCATATCAAACATCTGGTCCGCTTCATCCAGAACGAGAATCTGGATGCGGCTCAGGTCAAGCGCGCCCTGGTTTTTCAAGTCCAGAAGACGGCCCGGGCAAGCGACGACGATATCCACGCCTTCTCTAAGAGCTTCTTTCTGCGGTTTTTGCCCCACCCCGCCGTAGACAGTAATGCTGCGCAGACCGGTTTGGCGGCCGAGCAGCTTGATGAAGACATGCGTTTGTTCCGCCAGTTCGCGCGTGGGCGCAAGAATCAAGGCCCGCAGTTTTCCGCGCGGACCGCGCATGAGCTGCTGCAGAATAGGCAGCACAAAGGCAGCAGTCTTCCCGGTTCCGGTTTGAGCGAGGCCCAGAACGTCTTTGCCCGCCAGGATGACGGGGATGGTTTTTTCCTGAATAGGGGTTGGGTCGGCGTAGTCCGCCGCAGAAATGCCCGCTTTGATTTGCGGGTGAAAAGCAAAATTATCAAAATCCACGAAATATTCCTTTACGCGAAGCATGCTTCGCAATGGTACGGCGCTGTACGCGTTAGAACTCAAACGCGCCCGCTCCCTCGCCCTGCTGCGCAGTTATCCCATTATTAATCAGGAGCGGTCAATTGGCATTAAAAACCAGGCTTCGCCTGGTCCGTTGAAAGCTTATATCCAGTTCAACTATCACAGCACAACACAAATTGTGCTGTACAAGTGCATTTTACGACCTCAAAAGTTTACCACAGGATGGTACCTGCCGCAAGCTCAGTAAGAGACCAAGGCGCCTGCCCTTGCCAGGTGGCCGCGTGGAAGCCCGATTTTTTCAAAAGCCTACAGACATCCGAACGCTAAACGGGACAGCCGGCAAATATTAAAGCCTTGTTGCAAACGCATGCGGAACGGCTACAATGGTATTGAAGCCTTTTTAACCGCTCTTAAGAATTGGAGGGCGCTATGTTTTCAGACCCAAAAGGACCCATCACCTGTTTTGAATGGGCACGGTTCACCATCAATGGCGCTGTGCACGGACCTGACGAAGGCGTGGGCAAAGACATCCTCCTCTGCGCGGAAGGCGTAAGTGCCTGGCACGAACGGGAAGGGCACAAACTCAAGCCCAGGATGCTCAAGCGCGCGCTCAAGCTCAAGCCTGAAATTCTGGTGATTGGCACAGGAGTGGAGGGCGCGCTGGAGATTGGGAAGAAAGCCCGTGAGGCTGTGCAGGCTGCCGGCGCGCAGTTAGTGGCTATGCGCACCCCACAAGCCTGCCAGGAATACAACCGCCTGTTCCACCTCGGGAAGAAGGTGGTCCTTTTGGCACACGGGACCTGCTGAGCGCGCGGAATTTGGCAGTAGGCGGTCAGTTAGCCTGCGGGCATTCCATAACGCGCATTAAAGCAGCGAGACCGGTATCTGCCAGTACTTTTCGGTGATCGGCAGGAGTTCGGATGAGAGGCTCAGCACCCCGCCGAATCCAATCTCAGCGGTCAGTTTCTCCAACGCAGGGAAGTTTTTCAATGCGTGAGTGGGATTTGCGCTCTTCTTAATTTCAAACGGCAGCAGCTGCTGATTTCTGGAAATGATCAGGTCTACTTCTTTCTGCATTCTATCCCTGTAATAGTTAATAACCGGGAGTTTTCCGTTGAACCACCAACTTTTCAGAATCTCAGACACAACCCAGGTCTCAAACACCGCGCCGCTGTAGCTTCCATTCATCATCGCTTCAGCCGACTGCCAACCGGTAAGATAAGCAGCCAGACCCGTATCCATAAAGTAGATTTTTGGTCGCTTTATCAAGCGGTCGCTCAGGTTCCCCGAATAGGCAGGCAGTTCAACGACCAGACCTGTCGTTTCCAAAATATCCAGCCAACGCCGGCAGGTCTTTGCATCAACCCCAATATCCCGGGCAAGAGCCGCTAAATTGAGTTCCTGCGCGGTTCTGGCGGCGATTAGCTTGATGAAGCGCACAAATTGACCTTCATCTGAGATTGCCGTAATCAAACGAACATCCCGTTCAAGGTAAGTTTGGACATAGGAGGCATAATAATTCTCAACATCCATTTCGGGTTGGGTAATCACCCTGGGCATCGAACCCCGCCAAATCGACTGGAAAATTTGTTCAGCGGATTTTGAACTCTGCCTGGAAGCAAGCGCGACCAACTCTTTTAGTTCAGGGGGAAAAGCCATCGCGCTGCGTCCCTCTTTTTCCGCTTGCGAAAATCCAACCATTTTCAGCAAACTGACCCGCCCCGCAAGGGATTCCTGCACATTCTGCATCATCTCGAACACCTGAGAGCCTGTCAACCAGAATAAACCATTCTCCCGGCGTTCATCCACAATCATCTTTATGTATGGAAAGAGTTGCGGTGCGTACTGAATCTCGTCAAGAATCAGAGGTGGCGAATAACGTTGAAAGAACAAATCCGGCGCGGACCTGGCAGATTCTCTGATTGCAGGATCATCCAGCGTGATGTAAGTTCTTCCAGGCTGCTCCAAATGCCGCAACACCGTGCTTTTTCCGGTCTGCCTCGGTCCGGTTAAAAGAACGACCGGAAACGTTGCTGAGCTTTTGAGAATTGCTTCTTCAATCTGGCGTTTAATGTACATATCTCACTCCTGCTAATCGGGTATATCATTCCTGATTAGCAGGTACAGTATACCCGTTTAGCAGGATAATTGCAAGCTTTCTCTCTCTGACAGAAGTACATTAGTTCGCTTTTTTTATGGAAAAAAGCAATCCCCTTGCCACCCGGGACCTGCGAATCAACAGATACATCAGAAAGAATTTGTGCTTATACTTGTGCGTAAGAAATGGCCGCGTGATTTGGGAACAAAACGCGGCGGTTTTCGTCCTGAACATAATATCACGCGAAAGAAAGGTTGTTATGACCGAAGCCTTAATTGAAAAGAAGAAAGCCTCCGCGCCTGTGATGCACTGGCGTTGGCTGCCGGCTGTTCTCGCGAAACCGCGCAAAACCATCCATTCAATCCTCGCGGAGGACAAAGCAGTCTGGCTGGCGCCCCTGCTGATTCTTTCCGCCCTGAGTATCCTGGCTGTGTTGTTTGCCGCCCCAATTCAACGGCAAATCATCCAATCCGGCTCCAATATTCCGGAAAACTTCCAGTATTGGACCAACGATGAGCAGAATGCGTTTCTCCAGGCGCAGGCTTCACAGACTTCGCCGTTGTTTCTGTATGTTTTTCCCATCCTGCAGCGGGTGAGCGGGTATTGGTTGATTTGGCTGCTGACAAGCAGCCTGCTGCACCTGGCCATCACCCTGCGGGGCAGCCGCTCCAGCCGTGTGGGCGCCAGCAACCTGGCAGCCTGGTCCATGACCCCGTTCATTCTGCGCGTGCTGGTGGAAATCTTTGTCATTCTCTTCACTCGGCGGCTGGTGGAGAACCCGGGGCTTTCCGCGCTGCTCCCCTCCGACGCGGTTGGTTTCAATGCTTACCTGCGCAGCGTGCTTGCGGCGATAGACCTGTACTATGTCTGGCATGTCATTCTGCTGTTGGTTGGCGTCCGCCCGCTTTCGGGACTATCCAAAGGCAAAGCGCTCAGTTCCGCCTTGGCAGCGGTCTTCATCATGCTGCTGCTGCTGGGGGTTCCCGGGTTTATCGGCACTTTACTAAGCGGCATTTCCACCACCAGCAGCTTCTATTTCTTCTAATGGCTTCGGATATGAGCGATAGTTTCATCAGCACCGCTGACCTAACAAAGCATTACCATATGGGCGAGGCGGACGTTCGCGCCCTGGATGGGATTACCCTGCAAATCCAGCGGGCTTCCTTCACCGTCATCATGGGTCCTTCGGGCTCTGGCAAGAGCACCTTACTGAACCTGATTGGCGGGTTGGATTGGCCCACCTCCGGTTCCATACAGGTTGAAGGCGAGGAGATTGCCGCGCTGGACGAAAACGCCCTGGCAGCCTACCGCCGCAACAAGCTTGGGTTTGTTTTCCAATCTTTCAATTTAGTTTCCAGCATGACCGCGGAAGAGAATGTCGGTTTTCCCCTGCGCTTTTCCGGCGTCAAGTCTTCTGTGCGCAAAGAACGCGCCCGGGAAAAACTGGAGGAAGTCGGTTTGGCAGACCGTTTTAATCATAAACCCACCGAGCTTTCGGGCGGGCAGCAGCAGCGCGTGGCCATCGCGCGCGCATTGATCAACAATCCCCTGCTCATCCTCGCTGATGAGCCAACGGGAAACCTGGATACCAGCAGCGGCATAACTGTGATGCATGCCCTCGTGGACCTGCAAAAAGCCGGCAAGACCATCCTGGTGGCAACCCACGACCCGCGCATGTTGAGCGTGGCTACTGACAAGATATTCTTGCTGGATGGCAAGCAAGTCAGCGAAGCACAATATCACGAAACAATTGAAAAAATGACCTGGGAAGGTGGTGAATAAGCATGAAAAAAGCAATTTACCGATTTACCGCAGCCGCATTTCTGCTGGTTTTACTGCTGGCAAGCGCGCCAGCTAAGCCGGCAGCCGCGCAGACCTCGCAGCCGCTGCTCTATATCTATTCGTACTCTCCGGGACCCAACAGCGCGGTTTCGCCTTGGGCGCCTTTCGACTTCACCTTCGTTCTGGCAAATAAAAGTGATGCCGTCGCCAGAAATCTTGTAATGACTTTCAGCAGCGAGGATTTCATTCCGCTGAATGGCGGCGTGTTTACCCTGAACAGCATCGGTCCTGAGGACCGTCCCGGAACGACCTTCCGCTTTCGCGTGAGCGATTACAGCACCTGGAAGTACTCCGGCGTGATTAACGCCGCAGCCACTTACACAGACGATGCCGGCACGAGCTACTCCACCTCCTTTGTGTTTTATGTCGCCATTGCCCAGTCCGCCGTGGCCAGCCCGACCAAGACCCCTACTCCAGGTCCAGCCACCAAACCGCAGCTCGTCATTTCCGGCTACAACACGGATGTAGAGCCGCTGCAGCCCGGCTCGGCTTTCAAACTGAAGCTGAAGATCGCCAATGCCGGTGTGGCGGACGCCAGCAATGTGTCGCTGGTGTACGGCGGCGGAGTTTCGCTTGCACCCAACGAACAGGGCACGCCCCAACCCGGCATTTCCGGTTCCACCGGCGACCTGACCAACTTCGCGCCTGTGGGCAGCTCCAACGTGGTTCTGCTGGGTGAGCTGCCTGTCGGCGCGTCTGTGGAAACAGAGCAGCAGTTTGTCGTCAATGTCAGCACCGTTCCCGGCGCTTATCCACTCAAAGTCTCCCTGGTCTACACAGCACCGGGCGGCACACGCGCGGTTGATGACCAACTGATCACCCTGCTGGTTTACGCCCTGCCCCAGCTCGAGATCAGCTTTTACCGGGATCCGGGCATGTTTTTTAACGGCACAATGACCGCGCTGCCCATCCAGATTACTAACCTTTCCCGCAAGACCACTGTGCTCGGCAACATGACCATCAGCTCCGAGAACGCTGATCTGCAAAACAACACCGGGCTCGTGGGCACCTTGGACCCAGGCGGTTACTTCACCTGGGACGTGATGTACACCCCTTTCAGCGAAGGCCCAGCCAAGATTAATGTGGCTATTAATTACACCGATGATTTCAATCAGCTGCGCGTGTATGAAACAATGCTGGAGATTGAGGTGCAGCCGGCTGTGATTTTGCCTGAGGAGCCTATTCCGGGAGAAGGCGGGGTGCCGGTTGAACCTGAGCAGCCGGTCAGCTTCTGGACAAAGATCTGGAACGCGATCAAGGGCTTTTTAGGCATCGGCACAGGCAGCAGCGCGGAACAACCAGCCGATATCCCTATGGAAGAGGACTTACAAAACGTTCCTTTCCCGCCAAAGTACTGATAAGGATCTGACATGCGATTTAGCGATCTCGTCGACCTGATTGTCGCTAACCTGGCGCGCCGGAAGGGTCGCGTTCTGCTTACCGCCATCGGGGTGGTGATCGGTACTGCGGCGGTGGTCACGCTTGTCTCGCTTGGCGCGGGACTGCAGAAAAATGCCACCGAGTCCCTGTGGGGGATAAGCGACCTATCCAATATCAATGTCTATCCGGGTTATCCGATGGAGATAAGGGGGGGCGGCGGGGGTGGCGGCGGAAACGCAATCGACCAGCAGGATCTCGTTCTGATCACCCCCTCTGTCATCGAGCAGATCAAAGCTATTCCGGGCGTCAAGCGCGTGATTATTCAGGACTATATCAGCGTTGGTTCCGAAATAACCTTTGACAAGCTGACTTCCTGGGGAAATTTCCAGGGCGTGGATGTGGCGGACCTGGCTGACATGAATCTGGAAGCGTCGCAGGGCACTACCGAGCTCGGCCGGGGCAAGTTGGTCATCGGCGCGTACATCAACCGCAACTTCTACGATCCCAACCCCAGACCCAACGCAGAGCCCATCGAACCGCCGGACCTGATGGGGAAGGTCCTCAAGGTGACCCTGATCAAGTGGAATCAGGACGGTACGGAGACCCGCCGTTCTTACAATATGGAAGTGGTCGGCGTGCTGAAGGAAAGCAAAGGGGAGTCGGACTACAACATGTACATGACCCTGGATGAGCTCAGCCGCTGGAATGAATGGGGCATGGGCAGGAGGATCAACCGCGAGAAGGAAGGGTACAACCAGATATTGGTCAAAGCAGAAAGCCCCAAAGAAGTCGTCGCGATCAGTGAACAGATCATCAACATGGGTTTGCAAGCTTACACGCCTCAATCGACGGTGGAGAGCATCAACTCATTTTTCACCATCATGCAGATCATCTTTGGAGGGGTGGGGGCGATAGCCCTGCTTGTGGCTGCCATTGGTATCGCGAACACCATGACCATGTCCATCCTGGAACGCACCCGTGAGATAGGCATCATGAAGGCCATCGGCGCGACCAACAACAATATCCTGACTATTTTCCTGGGCGAAGCGGCTGGCATCGGCTTTGTCGGCGGCATTGGCGGGGCGACGCTGGGATGGATTATCAGTGCGGTAATCAACGTGTTCGCCAGCTCCTACCTTGCCAGCCAGGCTGCCAGCAGCGGCTACATGAGCTCGACGCCCATCGCGACTGCTACCCCCTTCTGGCTGCCGATTTTCTCCATCGTGTTTGCCACGCTGGTGGGATTGCTCTCCGGGCTTTACCCCGCCCTCAACGCCGCCACGCTCGTGCCGGTGGACGCGCTGAAGTACGAGTAAGCCGGTAAGGTTTTCAGGAATTCTCTCGATTAATTTCCTGCAAGGCGGTGGATACAGGGTACTGTTTATACGAACATCGCTAACCACAAAAAACAGGGCGGCCGCAGCCGCCCTGTTTCGTCTGAGTTGTCTAACCCTTGACCGCGCCTTGCGTCAGACCACCCACAATTTGATCCTGCAGGATCAGGTAGATGACCATTATCGGCACAGCCGCGATTAACGCGCCGGCGGCAAACACGCCCCAGTTCTGGGTGTATTGCCCGGCTGTGAAGATTTGCAGACCGACCATCGCCGTTTGCAGCTCCCGCTTGGTCAGCAGCGTACGGGCGATAATAAACTCGCCGTAAGTACCGATGAAGCTGAGGATGCCAATGACCGTGAGGATTGGCCGCAAGAGCGGCAGGATGAGCTTGCTGAAGACCTGCCAGTCAGTAGCGCCGTCTACATGCGCGGATTCATCAATGTCGCGCGGGATGGTATCCATGTAGCCTTTCATCAGCCAGATATTCATGCCCATCGCGCCGCCTGAATACACCAGGATCAAGCCTGCGTGCGTGTTCAGCCCAAAAGCAGGGATGATATCGCCGATTTGCTTGACAATCGAAAACAGCGCCACGATTGCCAGCAGGTTCGGGAAGCTTTGAATGAGCAGAATGGACTTTAGCAGCGTCTGTCTGCCGCTGAAGCGGAAGCGGGAGAAGGCGAAAGCTGCCATCGTGGTCAGAGACAGCGTGAGAAGCGTGGAAAGGATGGAAACCTTCAGAGAATTCCCTAACCAGGTGAAGAATGGGAAAATGGGATTGGTCGTCAGTTCCCTGAAGTTGGAAAAGTCCGCGTTCGCAGGAATGAGCTGCTGGTTAGCCATGTCAGTCACCGGGTTAATCGCCGCAGAAACAATCCAGAGCACCGGGAAAATACTGAATGTGACCAGGACAACCGCAAGCGCCCAGCGTAGGATCAGCCCAAGCTGTCTGCTGCTTTTGATGGATTGGGGTTTCCGTGAAACGCTCTTCGAGTTAGACATTTTCTCCAACCTCCTCCCACATATTCGTGAACCTGAATTGTGCCAGCGACATGATGGCAATCAGGACAAAGAGGACCAAAGAGATTGCCGAAGCATAACCGTACTGGACGCCGCGACCGCTGGCGAAAGCCAGGTTGTACACGTAACTGATGATAATGTCCGTGTAACCAGCCTGTGTCGTAGCGGTCGGAATGGGCGGACCGCCGTTGATAAACGCGTAAATCAGATTGAAATTGTTGAAGTTAAAGATAAACGAGGCTATCATCAACGGTCCAACCGAGACCAGCAGCAGCGGAAGCGTGATTCTCCAGAAGCGCTGCCAGCCCGTGGCGCCGTCCACCTCAGCAGCCTCATAAATATCGCTGGGGATGGACTGCAAGGCACCGCTGGTAACCAACATCCAGTAGGGATAACCCAGCCAGGTGTTAACAATCAAGATTGCTGTGCGAGCCAGCCACGGGACGTTATACCAATCCGGGGAGAGCCCGAACAAATCATTCAGCACGCGGTTGACAATCCCAAGCTGCGGGTTCAACATACCGCGCCAGATCAGGATGGTGATCAGGCTCGGGATAGTGTATGGAATCAACAGCAGCGACCTCAGGAGTTTTTTCCCTTTGAAATTGGGATCTCCATAAATAATGGAAATCAATAAGCCTAAGGAAAATGTCAGAAACAGGCTCATGAAGGCGAAGATGAAGTTCCAGCTCACAATCGTCGCCAAGGGTCCGCGCAAACCCGGGGCAGTGACGAACTGTACGAAGTTTTTCGTGCCAACCACAGCGGAGTAGCCAGGGATAATTTTCTCGCCGTTTTTAGCGGTGTAAGTTCCTTCAATATCTGTATAGACCACGCCGGTTTGTTGGTTGGTAAACGTATTGGTTTCCGGGTCGTATAAAAACAACGACAGCAGCTCAGCCGCTTCTGATGGGCTGCGAATCTGGATGGTCTTTTCCGGGTCGCCGAATTTGATATTGGTTAGGTTCTTATCGGTTGCCGCGCTGATGCGATTCAAGCGGGTGTAACCATCTATCGTCTGTGGCGCGCCGTTCTCGTCAAGTTCACCAATGCCATTTTGACCTGGCACCACTTCTAACGTGTGGTCTTCCGCATTAGCCTCCACCATCCGTACAATGCTGGTATTCCCTTCAGCGTCCTTCAACCAAAGCAGGTAATTATTCTCCGGTGAGCGATAAGCAATCCACTCGTAGGCTTTGCCCGTTTCAGGCAGGTAAGTATGCGCTTCAATTTGCGCGATAGCCTGAGTTTGCGTGATCAGGTGGGCATCGCCGTAGTTGGTAAAGGCATTATAGATGGTGTAAAGGATGGGAAAAATGGAGAATAAAAGCCAGGCAGACAAACCGACTGCCATCCAGCGAAACATTTTAGCTTTTGGGACAAGAAACGAGAAACTGATGATCGCGATGATCAAGATGAAAACAATCGCGAGCGGGATGTACCCCAGGTCAAGTAAGCGATAGACAAAGTAACCAAGGAGCGCATCAACGATTAGAACGATTGCACTAGTGATAATAGAGGAAACACCAGAAACGGTTCGCTTGGCAAACTGAGTTTTCGTGATAGTCGTTTCACCCATTACCCGTCACTCCTTTCTTAGCGAAGCACGCTAAGTGTTGCATAGAAGCTCGCGCACCGCAGCACACGCCGTGTTAAATTGTTTGGAGGAGACCAGGAAAACCTGGTCTCCTCGTTAGTTCAGGAGCTGACTTATGGAACGATGATCTCGAGGGTTGTGGTCTCAGGATCAAAGATGAAGGTCACATCGCCGTCAGCAGCAACTGTGAACTTGTAGTTGGCATCGCCGTCGCCGTAGGAGACAGCCCAACCGCCGTCGAGGGCAACTTTACATTCGTAGTCGCCAGCGGGGATCAGGAATGTGCCGGTGTACTTGCCGTCCTCGCCCAGGACCAGAGCGGTCTGAGCACAGTAAGGCATCCAGTCAGAGGCGCAACCGACTAAGCTCTGGTAGGAACCAGGCACGTTGACCATGCCCTTGGAGGCAATAGCGATATTAATGTTGTTAGCCGCATCGGTGTAAGCCTGTTCGGGGGTCTTTTCCTCATTGAAAATGAAGGTCAGGGCATTGCCCCAGTCAGACCAAACAGCGCCCATTTCGGGGATGGCAGGCATAGGCAGAGCGCCTTCGCCAGCTTCAGCAATCGCAGCCAGGTCCGGATCATCCATTTTCTCGAGAGCGGGAATATAAGCGGGAGCGCGGGGGTCGGCTTCATAGAGCTTGAGCATAGCGTCTTCAGTCGCGACAAATTCAGTCAGGAAGGACTGCGCAAGCAGGATGTTCTCGCTGAAGGCATTCACAACAAAGCCCTGGACGCCGAGGAAGGGAGTTCCGCCATCGGGGAACTTGGTGATGGCGAAAGGAGTGCCAGCTTCACGCAGGTTCTTGATTTCCCAAGGACCATTCATGAAGAAGGCGACATTGCCGTCTTTGAACATGGATTTGGCGGTGGTGTTGTCAGTGTTACTAGAGAGAACACCGTCTTTGACCCACTGCAGAGCCATTTCGCCGAATTTGATCATGCCTTCGCCGCCAACGCCAATGTCAGCAGGATTATAGTCACCGTTGGCATCCACACCAAAGATGTAACCACCCTGAGAGGTCATCCAGGGATAGGCATCATAGGAGGTACCAGCGAGCACCATACCGTACTCAACCTTGCCGTCAGCAATCAGCTGTTGGCTGATGTCATAAACTTCCTGCCAGGTGGTGGGAGGGGTGGGAACGAGCTCGGTGTTGTAGAAGAAACCGAGGTTTTCCTGGGCATAGGGCATACCATAAAGCTTGCCTTCGTAGGTGAAAGCTTTGATGGAGGACTCGAGGAAATCAGCCTTCTTGGGACCAAGGTCGATTTCCGCGGCCAGGCCGGAGGCAACGAGCGCCGGCATCTGGTCATGGGCAATTACGATAATATCTGGACCTTCGCCAGCGGGAGCAGCAACGGTGAACTGATCGCGAATACCCGAGATATTCTCGACGACCACATCCACATTGTATTCCGCTTTGAACGCGGCACCCAGTTCAGCAAGAACGGGAGCACGTTGTTCGTCAGCCCAAATGCGCAAGGTACCGGCCACTTCTTCGGTCGGAACTTCAGTCGGAGCTTCGGTCGGAGCTTCGGTAACGACAGGAGCCTCAGTCGGGGCTTCGGTCGCGGGGGCTTCTGTTGCTTGGGCGCAGGCGCCGAGCACCAGAGATGCAATCAGAAAGATTGCGACGAGCATTACACTTTTCTTCATTGGTTTCTCCTTTGAAACAGTTGAATGATTTGGCTGTGTTTGCCTTTTTTAGTATACATCCTGACTTCAGTTGATGAGCGATGAAACAGGCTGCGGGTTCTCAACTCGCAGCGCAGAATTCTGGCTCGCCAGGTTTTCTGGAGCCAGGGTGTTTTCGATGTGATTGCTCGCAACAGTGTAACGTGCCAACTCCTCATCGCTGAAGAGCGACATAAGCTTGTCTATGAGCGCGAGATACTCTGGATAAACTTTCTGAAAGAGCGCGTCGCCGGATTGGCTCAGCGAAAGTTGGAAGCTGCGGCGGTCCGCCGGATCTGCCTTCCGCAGTACCAGTCCGTCCTTCTGCATACCCTGCACAACGCGCGTTGTGTTGGACTTGGTGCAGAGCATGCGATCGCTCAGGTCAATGTAGTTGATTCCGGGATGATTGTGGATGTGCAGGAGTGCGTAGAAACGGGGAACCGACAGGTTGTAGCGGCTCAGGAAAGCCTTCTCGTGATTGTCGATGTGAAGGAAAATTGCTTTCAAAGATTCGTAAAAAACCATGCGTTCCGGTACCATTTCCCTGGAAACAAAGCGCGATTGTAAATAGTAAACACTTCAACTATTTTAATCTTAATATTCCGTTTGTCAAGATTTAAACTTATCTTAATAAAATGTGGTGCCCCAATTTTGTGAGCGCTCTCGCTTTTTTCCCGCGGAACATACTCGCACCAGGCGGCCGCGGCAGTACTATGACACCGTCGTTTCTTGACGTTTTCGCAGCCGAATGTTAACCTTAGCGCATGACAATTATTTCCCTCACAACGGATTTCGGTAACTTAAACGGCTTCGTCGGCACCATGAAAGGGGTCATCTGGAGCATCGCGCCCGGCGCGCAAATCGCGGATATCACCCACGACATTCCCGCTCAGGATGTGCGCCAGGGCGCCATCGCGCTGTGGCGTGCCGCGCCGTTCTTCCCGCCCGGCTCGGTTCACATCGCTGTGGTAGACCCTGGCGTGGGCACCCAGCGGCGGCCAATTGGCGCGCGCTTCGGAAATCAGTTCTTCATCGCCCCGGATAACGGCTTGCTGACCCCGATGCTGGAGGATGCCGAAGCAGCCGGCGAATCCGTGCAGATCGTTTGCCTCGACCAAGCCCGCTATTGGCTGCCGAACCTAAGCCGCACCTTCCATGGACGCGACATCTTCGCGCCCTGCGGCGCGCACCTCGCCAACGGCGCTGCCTTATCCGAACTGGGTACGCCCCTGCTGGATATTGTGCGCAAGCCCCTGCCCAGCGCCGAACGAACGAAAGACGGCTTCCGCGCGCACATCCTGCTGGCGGACGTCTTCGGCAACCTCACTACAGACTTGCCTGCAAACCGGGTAAAAGACCGCGAACGGGTCACTTTCACCATTCGCGGCAGGACCATTGAGGGGCTCGTGCTCTCTTACGGCCATAAACAACCCGGCGATTTAGTGGCCCTGGAAGACAGCGAAGGTTTTATTGAAATCGCGGTCGTTAATGGCAGCGCGAAAAACACCCTCTCCGCGCAAATTGATGACATTGTTGAGGTCAGTCTGAATGACTGAGCCAGAGGTCTTACCGCTCGTCATCCGGGACCTATCCTTCCGCTACAACTCCCGCAGCACCCCGGCAATTAAGAACATCAACCTGGAGCTGCGCCCCGGCGAAGTGCTGCTTTTAGCGGGTTCCAGCGGCTGCGGCAAGACCACTCTGATGCGCTGTATCAACGGCCTCATCCCCGAGGCTTACCACGGAGAAATGACCGGCGACATTCTCCTCTATGGTGAGAGCGTGCGTGGGAAGAACCTCGCGGAGATTTCTCAAGACGTCGGAACGCTGCTGCAGGACCCCGAAAGGCAAATCCTCGGCACCTACGTGCTAAATGAAGTCTGTTTCGGGCTGGAATGTCTTGGCTTGGACCGAATGGAAATGATCCGGCGAGGGGAAGAAGCGCTGCGCCGGCTGAACATCCTGCATCTGCGCGACAAAGAAACCTTCGGGACCTCGGGCGGCGAAAAGCAGAAGGTGGCTCTGGCTGGCGTGCTGGCGATGCAGCCCAAAATCCTGTTGCTCGATGAACCGCTCGCCAGCCTGGATCCCGCCTCAGCGCGCGAAGCGCTGCTGGCATTCCGGCAGCTGGCGGACGAAGGCCTGGCGGTCATGATTGTGGAACATCGCGTGGAGGACGTGCTGGCTATTCATCCCGAGCGCGTCGTGTATATGGAAGAGGGTGAGATCACCTATCAGGGGGAAGCCGCGGGCTTAAGCCAGGTGGTCGATTACCATAAAATCAAACTGCCCGCCGCGGACATCCTGGCAAGAGCTAAAGACGAGCCTGAAATTGATTTTGTGCCAGCCGTTCCACCGCTGGATTATTCACAAGCGCTGATCGAATTCAAAGAGGTGGGCTTCCGCTACCACGAAGACCTGCCTGAAGTGCTGCACGGAGTGAACCTGGACATCCACGCCGGCGAAGTCATCGCCATTCTGGGGCACAACGGGTCCGGAAAAACAACGCTGGTAAAACATGCTCTGGGTTTGCTTAAGCCCACCCGCGGTAGCGTGCTGTTGGAAGGCGTCGAATCCAAATCCACGACCGTGGCAAAAGCTGCCCGGACCGTGGGTTATGTATTCCAAAGCCCGACACAGATGCTTTTTGCCGCGACGGTCAGGGACGAGCTGGCCTTTGGGCCTGAAAACCTGGGCTTAGCCAAGGAAACCATCCAGGAGAACGTGGATTGGGCTATCCAATCCGTGCACCTCGAAGAAGAATTGGGCACCCCGCCGCTGGCGCTTTCTTTTGGGCAGCAAAAGAGGGTCAGCATTGCTTCTGTACTTTCTATGCGCTCACGCATTCTGATGATGGACGAACCCACTGCCGGTCAGGATTACTGGAATTACCAATCTTTCATGGATACGATCCTGCAAATGCCCGGCTTTGATTCCATCATCTTCATCACGCACGACCTGGATCTGGCCTTGACCTATGCCAACCGCATCATTGTGCTCTTTGATGGGCAGATTGTCGCTGATGGCACCCCCCAGGACGTCCTGAACGATAATGAGCAGCTGCTCCAGTGGCGGCTGCTGCCCACCAGCCTGTTGGAACTGAACTTCCGGATGTTCCCGCAGACAGGGAGATTCCAACGCGCAGAGACGCTGGCGCGTTATATCGGGTAAAATGGTCATGTCGTATTCAATCATTCCAATTTAAGGAGGTTTTGTATGCAGGAAAAGAAATCTTTGTGGAAATTCGGTACGAAGCAAGTGGTGTATGCTGCCATCGGCGCTGCTCTGTATGCCGTTCTGGCCTATGCCACCAATATGATCCAGCTGCCCGGCGCTGGCAATGTCTCCTTCCGACCCGCGGTTGTTATCCCGATGTTCTTCGGCATCGCATTCGGCCCAGTTGTGGGCTTCATTGCGGGCTTTGTCGGCAACATTCTGGCAGACCTGCTCTCCGGTTACGGATTCTGGTTCTGGTGGGATCTCGGCAACGGGCTGCTCGGTCTTGTTCCGGGCCTCATCTTTCCCCTCATCCAGGACTATAGAGCGAGCAAATCCATCCTGTTGGCAGAGCTGTTTGTGGTGCTCGGCTCCGCGGTTGGCATGGGCGTGGCATCGCTTTCCGAAATGTGGGTTTCCGGCGCGGACATGAACACGGTGATTTTTGCCAACTTCCTGCCAGCCTTTATCCCCGATGTCCTCAATGGATTGGTGCTTGTTCCACTCCTGATGATTGCGTACGCTGCTGTTACCCAGCGCAGCGGGCGCAGTTAATTTAATTTCCCGGGCAGGCGGCTGCAGCCGTCTGCCCCCTTTTTTTGACTCGTTATGCTGGTAAGCTGGCACTATAAATACCGCGGCAGCCCGATGGACCATATCGATCCCCGGGCACGCTGGATATTCTCATTTGCCTTTCTGATTGCTGCCACCTCAACCTGGAATAGCGCGATTTTGGCGGTTCTTTTCAGCATCGCAGTTATCTGGTACGGACTGGGAAGAACCACCTGGAAAGAAACACGCCGCGGTTGGATGCTGGTGATGATCATGCTTTTCACGATGATTGTCGTCAACACCATCATCACTGGCGGCGGCGCGGGTGGGGTGGTACCCGAAGGTGGCAGGTTAGTCTGGCCGGAGGGTGTCCATCTGTTCGGCAGGCTGTTGAAGCCGGGTTTGACAGTGGACAGGATTTGGTTCGCCATCTGCCAGCTGATGCGCATCGGCGGTATCTCCATGTTTTTTATCCTGATCCCCTACACGATGGATTCACGTTCTTACGGCGCAACCTTCAGCAAACTTGGCATGCCGGATAAGCTGGCTTACACGATGGAACTCGCCATACGTTTCATCCCCAGCCTGGCGCGCAATTTTTCTGTCACGCTGGATGCCCAGCGCGCTCGCGCTTTCGAATTGGACGACGTGAAAGGCGGCATCATCCGGAAAATTGGCCGGATCGCGCCGCTCCTGATTCCTATAACCATGAATGCCATTCTCTCGAGCGAGGACATTGCCAATGCTATGGATCTGCGCGGCTTTGGGCAGCGCAAACGCACCTGGCTTTTTGAACTCAAGTATCACTGGTGGGATTACGCGGTCATCGCGTTTGGACTTCTGATCGTGGCCGCGACCTTGATCCTGGTGTATGGGTACAAGCTCGGGTCTTTCACAGTTCCGCCCTTTTTCTATCAACTCTTCGAATAGAATACTCGTTTGCCCTCCTCCAAAGCGAAAGCCGGGTTTGCAAGTTTCGCTTTGCTTCGGTCAGCAGCGCGGTAAAGCGCTGCGCGTGCGCCTCAGGCGTCTTCCGGCAGGGTTGAAAGGGCTTCCTGTTCAAAATCCTTCAAAATCTCCCGCAAATATGCGCGCGGGGACAGCGTCTTGTCCCGCATAAGGGGGTTTAGGTCCAGCGCGAATACAAGCGCGCGGGCTTTGTCAACTGAATTTGGTTCGCGCATGCCCGCATTGGCAGCCCGTCTGCCCGGGATCGCGCGGTCGTAGCGTTTCCCGCTTTCGACCTGGGTTTTGAAGACCTGGAGCAGTTCCTTTTGTAGTTCCAAATGTTCGGAGCAGTCAAACGCGACTCGCCAGCGCGCTGGCAGCCAATCCAGTCCGCGCCAGACCTCGCAGCCGTAAACCTGTTCGGGAAGTAACCCCTCCGGCAGGCTGCGCAGCGCCTGGATGACGCGCCAGCCAGCCGCGCTGTGCGTGGGGTGCGCGTCCAGCAGGTTGTGGGTGTACACAAAACGAGGGCGTGCCGCTCTTAGCACCTGCGCGAGGCTCTCCACGACGCTGCTCCCCTGCTTCACATCCTGACTGTTGAAATTCAGGAATAGCAGCGCGCCGTACCTGCCAATCCGCGCGGCTTCTTTTTGCTCTTCTTTGCGCAAAGCCGCCAGCTCCGCGTCGCTGAGGGCGGAATACATCCCTGCGCGCGGCGCGCCACTGCCAGCGGTGAGCACCACCCCGCTGAAAAGATTCCCGTTGACGGAAAATCCCTTGAGGATGCCGTCAATCGCCATGATTTCCAGGTCATCTGGGTGCGCGGCGACGCCCAGGTGCGTGGTGGCAGCCAGCGCCTGCTCAAGCGCCGCGGCGGGCGCAAACTTCTCTGCGTCAGGGAGGTAAATCTCAGGTTCTGAAGGGTCCATACTCTTTCTGGTACGCGGCTCGCTTCGCGCATGATGCCAGGCAAAGCAGCGCAGGCCCGGGGAAGCCGCGCCGTGTAATCAGCTGGCAGCAGATGGTGTCTACAATCCCAGGTCCGCGGCAGAGAGCCGGCCCCAGTCAACCGCGCCGTCCGAATAGGCGTCAATCTTGAAGGGAAGCAAAGTTTTTATGCCAGTATCGATGTCGTACAAAAAGATGCTGCGCACGCCGCCGCTTTCCAGGCTGTAAAGCAGCTGGCTGCTGTCTGGCGACCAAGCCAGGAATTCCGCTCCGCCGCTTTCCACCAACTGCTGCTCGTTCCCATTCGGGCTTATAAGGATGACCATGCTCTCCGTGGCGCTCATCTCCGCCGGGTCAATCTCGACCAGGGTGAAAGCGATCCTGCTGCCATCCGGAGACCATTCCTGCCGGATGGGCGCGGTACCCGTTCGATTGTAAATCGCAGAGGGACTACTCAGGTCGCTGCCAGCCGTGTACAAGGCGCTTTCCTGATAACCGAACATCTGCCACTGACCCAGCGTAAGCTGGGTGCTGTCCGGTGAGAAATCCAAACCGCCAATGGGGAAGCTGAGCGGCGAGTTAATCTGACTGCGCGTGGGCAGATGCCAAAGGGACTCACTGCCGCATTCCGAGTAGCAGCCGCAGCTGTTGGCAGCCAGCCATTTCCCGTCGTTTGAGATAGTACCGACAAACTTCAAGCCTCCGCCAATGTTGCCGAGATTGGTCACGCTGCTCAGATTGGCTTGGTCGTAGCGCATAACATCAAAATTCAGCAGCGCCTGGTCTTCCAGGTTTTCGATAGGCGGGCAGGTCATATCCCCCAGCGCGGTGAAGAACTGTCGGTCGGTGCCGTTCCACTTGATGAACTTTCCGTAAGCGGACATATCCAGCGAAGAACCGCTGGTGAAATCGGTCATAAAGCTGCTCTCGCCCTTGGTGTACGCCAGGACTACGCCATCCGGGGAGAATTCCGCCTGATTATACATATTGCCGTAGTCCCCGGGAACCCCATCAAAAGTGAGCTGTTCCAGGGTTCCGGCATCGACGAGAAAGCGCCATAGGTTGGCATTATAGCGAAACACAATCTGGCCATTCGGCGGAGCAGGGACTTCAGTCGGCACTGGGATAGGGGTGGGTTCCATGGTCGCTGTTTCCGTCGGAGGAACTTCCGCAGTTGGAAGAGGCAGCGCTTGCGTAGGCAGCTCGGTCGGAAGGGATTCAGGCGTAAGCGCGGGGGTGCAGGCCTGCAGCAGGAACATGCAGGCGGCTGCGAGAAGGACAAACAAGAGAAGGCGGCTGCGCATCATTGTCTCCTTAGCTAAACACTTGCGTGGATGCGGGTGAGTTCGTGTGCCCCAATTCTGGAAGAATTCCAAAGCACCGGACGTTTTCATTATATCAGGGTAGATGCCCCGCAATATACAGACCTCCATAACTCCAGACATCGATCCCGGTACAACGCGTATGACTTATCTAAAAAGTGTATATGCGGGTCCTTGAATTGAGCAGCGTGGCGCTGTGCGGAAGCGCTGCGCTTTCCTGACCGAACATGGACGAACCCAGCGGCATGCCCCTGTTGAGCCCGGATTGTTCTCTTCCGGCTGCCAACCCCAGCGCAGCTGAGCGTGCGCTTTACCCAAACTTGCATTGAAAAAGCCAAATGGGCAGATGTGGATTTTCGGGGGCGGCTGTGTCATCCAACGCGCTTTTTTGGGTCGCGCTTCTTATATGGCTATGCGCAGAACAGCCCCGCCGGATTTTCCGACGGGGCTGAAACTTACCAGGGAAGGCTTTACTATGCTTCAGTGAGGGTGGACAGGTAGAAGGCCAACCCCATTTGTTCCATCTTGCTCATTTCGGTTTCGATGTAGTCGATGTGGTCTTCTTCATCAATCAGGATCGCGTCGAGCATTTCTTTGGTGCCATTATCGCCGGCTTCGACGGCAACTTTGATGGCTGCGTTGTACTTTTCGATGGCTTCTTGTTCAGCGGCATGATCATTCGCGAAAACCTTGGGAACGTCCTCGCCGATATGAAGGGCCTTCAGATTGCTAACAATCGGGATGCCTTCCAGGAACAGGATGCGGGCGATGTGCTTTTCGGCGTGGCGCATTTCGGTGATAGCGCGTTTCTCAATCGCTTTATGCAGCACCGGGTAACCCCAATCCTCAGCCATTTCGCCGTGAACCATGTACTGGTTGATGGCGGTCAATTCATCCGAAAGTAAATCATTCAGAACATCCAGAACTTTCTTGTTACCTTTCATGCTTTGCTCCTTATTGATTAATGTTTGTATCAATTAGTATAGCACAGACAGCAGGCAATTACAGGTTGAGGTGTATTGCAGAGGTGTATTGCAGGTTTGTCACGCTATTCTTTTTTCACCCACCTCTGCGCGTCCGGCTGTAGAACCTGGCAAATCCGCATCTCCCTGTATTTTCCACACGCAAGCTGTGGATGCGGAACAACCAGTAATATAATGATGGTATGGCAGATATCACGCTACTCGTCAACAACAACCCCTATTCCCTCCCGGAAATCCACGGCGAAACGCTCGCCTCACTTCTGCGCGATCGTCTGCGCCTGACCGGCACGAAAATCGGTTGTGGGGAGAGGCGCTGCGGCATTTGCACGGTTCTGGTAGAGGACAAACCGGTCAAATCGTGCCTATACCCAGCCAAAAAAGCCGCGGGGAAATCCGTGCTCACGATTGAAGGACTGCGCGCGCTTTCCCCCACCCCGGGCAGCCCGCATCCGCTGCAGGAAGCCTTTGCATCGTACGGCGCAATCCAATGCGGCTTTTGCACGCCGGCGCAAATTCTGAATGCCTATGCCTATCTGCTCCATCACCCGAATCCGGATTACGATGAACTGAAAGCCGCGCTCAAGGACGTGCTCTGCCGCTGCGGCGCGTATGAAGCTATCCTGCAAGCCGTGCTGGCGGCAGCCGCAGTGATGCGCGACGGCGGACCGCTTCCGGCGCCAAAGATCAGCCTGGCGCCAGCGGAAAACATCGCCGTCGGCACCCTTCACCCCCGACCGGACTCCGCTGCCAAAGCAGACGGCTCCGCGCTCTTTACGAATGACCTGGCCTTCCCTGGGATGCTTTTTGCCCGCGTTCTGCGCGCGAAAGCCCCCCACGCGATACTGCGCTCGCTGGATATTTCCGCGGCGTTAGCCCACCCTGGCGTGCAGGTCGTGCTCACCGCCCAAGACCTGACCGCGGCACGGCGACATGGATTATTTACCAATGATTGGCCCATCCTGGTGGGTCTGGGGGAGCGCGTCCGCACCGTGGGGGATGCTCTGGCGCTGGTTGCAGCGGACACGCAAGCCAACGCGGATGCCGCTGTGGCGCTCATCCAGGTCGGGCTGGAACCTTTGCCGGCCCTTTCCTCCCCACAGCAGGCGCTTGCCCCCCAGGCAGAGCTTTTGCACGAAAACGGAAATCTGCTGAAGCACATTAAGGTGCGCAAAGGGGACACCGAACAGGGCTTTAAGAATTCCGAGATTATCATCGAACACAGCTTCTTCACCCCCTTCACGGATCACCTGTTTATGGAGCCGGAATGCAGCCTTGCGGTGCCGCTGCCAGACGGGCGCATGGAAGTTTATGTTGGTTCGCAGATTCCCTACTCCGACCGCAGCCAGGTCGCGGCGGCGCTGGGCGTCCCGGAAGAACAGGTGCGCATACGCGGGCAGCTCACGGGCGGAGGTTTCGGCGGGAAAGAAGACATCGCCGGACAGATACACGCCGCTCTGCTTGCCCGGGCGGCGGGCAAACCTGTGAAGTTATTGTTCAGCCGGCGCGAAAGCCTGCTGGTGCACCCCAAACGGCACGCCACCCAAATCAGGGTGAAGTTAGGCGCACGCCGGAATGGACTATTGGTGGCAGCGGAGACCGAACTTTTTGGGGATACCGGCGCATACGCTTCGCTCGGCGAAAAAGTGATGACCCGCGCGACCACGCACTCCACCGGTCCGTATGTTATCCCGAATGTCAAAGCAGATTGCTACGCTGTCTATACCAATAACCCGCCTGCGGGCGCGTTCCGCGGTTTCGGCGTCCTCCAATCCGCCTTCGCGGTGGAAAGCAGTATGGATATTCTTGCGCACAAGCTTGGCTTGGACCCGCTGGAACTGCGTAAGATTAACGCCCTGCACGAAGGCAGCCTGACCAATACCAATCAACTGCTCGAAAACAGCGTTGGATTGCCGGACTGTCTGCGAGCAGTGGAACACGCGCTGCGCGAAGCCGCGGGGGCAGAACCTTTTAAGCCCAATCGGGTTACCCGCGACGGCAAAGAGTTCGTGCGCTGCTGGGGGATCGCCGCGGCTTACAAAAATACAGGCCTGGGCAGCGGCGCGGACGATGCTGGCGCGGCGGATGTTGAACTTTTTCTGGACGGTAGGATGCAAGTGCGCAGCGCCGCCGCGGAAATTGGCCAGGGGCTGGTGACCACTCTGCAGTTAATTGTGGCGGAAGTGTTTACGCGGAACCCGCGGGATGTGGATGTGTTGGTCATGGATACCGACCTCACCCCCGACAGCGGCCCGACTACGGCTTCACGCCAGACTTTTGTCACGGGCAATGCCGCTTTGTTGGCTGCCAAAGAGCTCAGGCAGCACATTCTCGCGAATCTGTCTGTCAAATGGGATACTGAACCTGAAGAAATTTCCTTCAACGCGGAAGGCGCCCGCACGAACTCATCGGACGGGATGGACTCCGCGCACAGCATGCGCTGGCCGGAGATTGCAGCCCTGATGGACGCCAGCCCGGCTGGCAGGTCCATCCGCCGCGAATATCACGCCCCTGAGACCAGTCCTCTGGGTGGCTCAGCGCCTATTCACTTCGCCTATTCCTTTAGCGCGCAAGCCGTAGAGATTGAACTCGCACTGGAAACCGGCAGCTTACAGGTACTGCGGGTGATTTCAGCGAATGACGCCGGGCGCGTGCTCAATCCGCTGGGTTTTCAAGGACAGGTGGAGGGCGGCGTGGTGATGGGCTTGGGGCATGCCTTGATGGAAGAGTTCCGCGTTCATGCGGGCGTCGTGGAAACTGACCGGATAGCGCGCTACCCAATCCCGCGCATGTCGGACAGCCCGCAGGTGAAATCGATTCTCGTGGAACACCCAACTGCCGAAGGACCATTTGGAGCGAAAGGCGTGGGTGAAATCGTCAGCATCCCCACCCCGCCCGCGGTCGCTAACGCCTTGTACAACGCGATTGGATTGAGGGTTTTCCGTCTGCCTATTCGCGCCGAGGATGTGCTCGCTTACCTGCGGGAGCACCCTCAGGTTTAGCGCTGCCCGATTATTTCTTTTTCCATTCAGCTTCCCATTCCGCGTCGCGTCGGTGCGTACCATCGCACAGCGGCTTGTTGTGGGAATTTCCGCAGCAACACAGGGTCACCCGGTTGCGCGCCGCGAAAGGAACTCCATCCGAACGGTTAATCCTCAGGTAGCCGGTTACCCATAGTGGACCGCGGATAGGGCCCTGAGAAGTGATTTCGAAAGTCTCAGCAATTTCCTGCGGAAGGTCCGGCTCGACATCAGGTTCATCTGGGTCAAGCTGATAGGTCAGCGCGCCGGATGGGCAGCGTTCGATCATCGCCATTGCCAGCGAGCGCTTGAGGGTATCCTCCGATTCAGCCGTCAAACGGACGATGCCTGTGTTGCGCAAGTTGCAGAAACCGGAACTCATGCATAAATCCGGATAGAGATGGACAATGATCTGCTTGCCGCCTGGCAGCACGATGGAATCATCGGTACTTCCGTCGGTGGACGCTGTCTCTTTGCCATCAAAGGGTTTTTCCAGATGGGTATTATCACAGAAGGGCATCTGCTTGGAATTTCCGCAGCTGCACAGTCGATAACGTTCCTTCGACACTTCATACCTTGAAAGCAGCTGCCAACTGAGCGGCTCACCGTACTCTGAGACAATCTGCGTTTTGCGGACGAGAGGAACTGGGCCTTCAACAATGTAAGGACCATTCCTGGCGATGCTAATCCCCGGAAGGATCGTGGAAACTGATTCCTGACTCATAGGACCGTCCTTTTTGGTAGTACCTGGATTATAACAGCACGCGTCTGAAAACATCCGCCTTTCGGAAATCCCGGTTAATACTGAAGATCCTCATAAATCCGCTGCTTGACTCTACGCGCTGTTAACATTAAGATTATCTTATCAATCACTCTTATTATCTCAAAAGGAGCTTATCATGAAACTTTCTGCACCAAAATTTGTCACCTTTATTGTTGCTCTCGTGATTGTCCTGGTCGGCTTGCTTGCCAAACTGGGAGTCCTCGCCGTGTTGGCTGAATTTGCCTTCTGGCTCGTCCTGGTTGGCTTCGTCTTGCTGGCTCTGGCCGTTCTCCTGAAAAACCTCTAATTCTCTGAGTTTAATGAAAATGGCTGCTTGATCGGCAGCCATTTTCATTTAAGCTCTTGTTCAGATTTTTTGGGTGTACTGCGGAGCCCCTGAACACCACACCTGGTTATCAGGATCAATCCGGTACCAATTATTTGTGACTTCATAAACAGGAACTTCCTCGCCCTTCCGCAGATATCCTGTAATGGCATCGCTCGCGCTGGGTCCGCGGCGCTTATACAACGCGGTGACAATCACCTTCACTTTGAATAAGGGCTGCTTCACAGGATCGGGTTGGCCGGGGTCCAGAGGGCGCATGTACCGCGCGTTCCCAGAGCACCATACGGAAGCCTGCGGGTCGATGCGGAACCAATCTTCCTTGACCTCGTAAACATCCACTTCTTCGCCCATGTTGAGAGACCCAACCACACTGTAGCGCGCGCCGGGACCTTCACGCTTGTAGAGCGCGGATACCACGCAGCGAGCGCGGAAAAGAACCGCGCCAGGGTCCGGCGGGTTCGGATTTGGGATTGTGTACTCGGGATTGCTGAAGTAGCGCAGAACGTCGGCCTTGCTGCCGTTCCAACGGTCAAAATCCATATAGCGGCTCGCGGAACCAATGGCTTTGTTTTTGTCCCCGGTCTGATGAATCAGGTAGGTATCCGCTCCTCGCGGTAAATCAGGCGGACCGGGATGCTCGGGGGTAAAAGCAGGGAATGGATAAGGTTTTTTGTAGGTTGCGAGCCACCAATCAAGGCGCGGAAGCTGGTCTATCTTCAGGTAAGTATTCACCCACTGCGCGCGGGAGTAACAAATCGGGTACATGCCGGTGCGCGCTTTGCAGATATCCAGGCATTTTTGCGTCGTGGATGTAATCCGTTCACGGGTGTTAATCCCTGCCACTTCCAGGTCGAGGACCAGTCGGTCGTGGGTCCAATCCGCCTTGCCTTCCACGATTTTAAATAGCGCGTCCATTTGGGAAATCGCGCTTTCTCCAAAGTACACCACCAGGTAAGCAATACGGCAGACCTGGATGCGCGCCATTTCGCTCCAGTAATAATCAAACATCGGGTCTTTGTAGCCCCAGCAAACCCCTGCCCGCGCGGCAACAAAAACTACCTCTTCGGGATGGGCGCGCAAGGCATTGAAATCCTGCCGCTTAGTCCCATCCTGGCTGGTTTGATATTTACTGATGTCTACACCAAATGCTCTCGTCATACCATCCTCCGGCTTTCGCGACGCTCCTTCCCGGCTGCACGAATGTCGTAAATCAGCGCGCGGCGGGTCGAGCTAACGCTTAAGTTGCAATATCAGTGCCAGGCTCTAAGACGCGGCTGAGCGGTCTCGGATAAGGTGCCGTTGTGCTTTCTGTTTAATCCTGCTCAGCAGTATGTAGGGTTAGCCCAGTTCGGTGGGGCTGTTCGGATTACTTACTCAAAACAAACAGGGTCAGGATAAGCGCGAAGAGAGCAAACTGCAGGAAAAGTATCCAGCTCAGTTTCCGGTTGAGCGCCGTACTTGGGACATGTTCGTGGTCGGATTTTTTTGGCAACTTAACTCCCTATATTTCCACGCGTTCATGCTGCGGTGATCAAGTTAAATGGCACTCCGTCTGTCTCGCCTTGGTGTGAGCTGGTCATACACCGGCCCGGCGAACAGTTTCGGCAATAAATAACAGACCTCCCGTTTGGGAGGTCTGTTGTCAAACCTTGGTGTTTAGGCCATCTCGTACTTTTCAATAGCAATCTGGGCCGGGTCCACTTCCATTGCCGCGAGATGTTTGCTCATCGCGTTCATCATGGGCATTGGGCCGCACATAAAGTAATACAGCTCTTTATAGTTTTCCGGCAGGGCGCTGAGCAGTAGTTCTTTGGTGATATAGCCTTTGTGTTCGCACTTCTCTACATCAATGGGCTTTTCGAGCACCTGCACAACCGTCAGGTTCATGCGGGATTTGAGCGCTTCAAATTCATTGGTGAAGAGCACCGTGTCTTCACACAGGTCGCCGTAGAACACATAGACGGGTCGTTTGTCACCGGTATCGGCAAGGGTATTGATAATGCTCATCACAGGCGCGATACCAATCCCGCCGCCTATCACGACCAATCCTTTTTGCATGCGCGGATTCTCAAGATCAAAGGTACCATATGGACCATCAACAAACATTCGGTCGCCCGGTTTCAGGTCGGGGATGGAATTGGTGAAATCACCGGCTTTTTTGATCGAGAAGCGCACAGCATCCCATTCCGTGCTTCCAGAGTAGGAGAATGGGTTGCGGCTGATGACAAAAGGAGACGGACCTTTGCTAATCCAAGCCACCTGCCCAGCCTTGAAAGCCGGACGTTTGAAACCATCAGCTTTGAGGTAGACAGAGTACGTATCTTTGCCTTCTTCGACGACTTTCTCCACGGCAAACGGATGTTTGGCGAGGATGAGAGGCCGGATGAGGCGGATATACAGCGCCAGCCCGCCCCAGATTACCATCAGGATAATCCAGGCGATGGTCATGGCCGTGTCCCGCATGTAGTAATTGCGCTGGAACATGTGCAGCAGACCAAAGACGAGGATTACCAGGGTAAGTAGGTCGTGAATGAGCAGCCAGGTTGTATAGCTAATTTTGAGCTGCTTGCGAAAGATCGATGTGAGCGCAATCAGGACCAAGCCAGCCAAGCCAATCCAGCCACCAGTAATCAGGAAGCCGGTGAAGTACACGCTACCGGTAACAAGCAGTACAAGGGGGTGCAAGACTACCAACAGGACTGCGAAAGCAGAGATCAGATGATGGTTCTTGTACATCTTGTCCAGTTCCACCACATCGGAAAGCCAGGGGATGCGGGAAATAGGGAGAAACTGCATCCCTGCAATCGACATCCCCAAGAATGCCAGCGCGACGGAGACATCCCGGATTGGCAGCGCCCAATTGGCGTTGACCAACATTATTACGAGCGGGGTTAGCGTAAGCGCAACAAAGAGCGCCATAAAGATAATTAGCTTAGTTTTCTTGGTCATGATTTATGCGTCTCAATTTCTAAGGTTGATCTGTTCCGCGCCTGCTTAGGGGCGAACAAGACCCTGGGTGCTGACGCCGCTGAACTCAGACAGGCTCTCGATGGAGTCGTACATCAATTGCAGAGCGTAGTCCGGGTTGTGGATGTAGGCAGCCGGGTCCTTGGTGACGAACATCAGGTTGTAGGCGGCTTTGAGCATACGCGGGGTGAAGAGTTTGAACTGATTCGGGTAAGCGGATTCTTCCTCGCTCAGGGTGCCGTCTGCATTCGTGTCAATGAAGGCATACGGGTAAGCAGCCGGGTTGAAGCCGAAAGTAGCACCGGATTTAGCGGTGGAATAACCTGCGAGGGCTTTGATCAGAAGCGCGCGCACGCCTTCGATTTCATCGTAGGTGCTTTCCGAAGTGCCGTCGCCATCGTAATCAACTTTGGCCATGGAGATTTTCTTGTAGTCCTGGTAGCTCGTGACGTCAGAATGGCAGGTGGAGCACAGGTTGGCATCGCTGCCAGGAACACTCTGGGTATGCAGGGAGTGCGGATCGTGGCATTCAGTGCAGGAGTTTACAGGTTCGGCGTGCTTAAAGGTTCCAGCATAGGTTTTTCCTTCGTACTGGAAACCCATACCGCCGTCTGCGCCTGCCTGCGTGGAAGCCGCAGCAAAATAATGAACGCCCATCATGCCCTGGTCGGGGATGACATCGTCTTCAGCCAACCCGGCAATTCTCTCAGCAACCGCTGTAGAGGAACCCATACCGCTGTGGCAGGTGGAGCAGATCGCCGCGCTGTCAAGCCCGGTCAGCTCAGTTCCATTGGGCAGTTTTGCAGCGTCCAGTTTGTCGGCCGCGTCATTATGACAGGTCGCGCAATTGATGGGGTCGATAATCTTGCCGGCCGCGTCAACCTTTCCGGCCTCGGAGCCGTCAGCGCCAATATAATCCTGGAAACCGGATGAGCTGTGGCACTTCGCGCAGGTCGGGGGAACTTCCTGGGGATCGTCCTCATTCCAGTGGTTGTACGCTTCGGAGGCGGCATCAGCATGCGCTGAACCTGCCCACTTCGCAGAAACCACGTTGATCCCAGAGGTTGTTTCCTCAAAGGGTTCTTCAACGGCCTCTTTGGTCGTGCATCCTACCCAGGCAACCAGGGCAAGCGCAACAACCGCCAATAAAACGAACAACGTGTTTTTCTTCATATTCTCTCCAATACTTTATACCTATTAGATTTTGGATAAAAAGCATGGTAATTATAATTCGGAACGTCTACCTGTCAATGTGATAAAACACACAATCGGGCATTTTATCCCTCTTTGATGATCTCTTGTTTTTGGTTTTCCAGGGATTTCTGCGCACGCCTCAGTTTGCGGCTGAGAAGGAGCAGATACAGGCAGTAAGCAGCTAACAGACCCAGGATAACAGCATATCCGGCAATAAAGTAATTCAAAGTTTGCGCCATATCTTATTCTCCCCAGTCATAGCTGCTGTTGGACGCAGCCAGTTGTTGATTAAGTTCTTCCTGTTGTGCCATCAGCCGGGCGCGGTGCAGCAGAAGCGCCGCATAGAGGACAGTAAAGGCACCCAGCGAAATGAAAAGCGTCCCGAGCATTTGCGGATTGAGATTCATATCAGCCTCTCCGCTGCCGAATACCACCGGGTGGATGGTGCGCAGCAAGCGCGCGGAGAAGAATGTAAGCGGAACACTGATAAAACCAATGACCGCGTACACAGCGCTGAAACGCGCCCGCCTGGTGGGATTATCCACCCCCCTGCGCAGCAGAAGAAAAGCAATATAGGTAAACGCCATGATGGTAACCGTGGTTAGGCGCGGGTCCCAGGTCCACCAGGTGTTCCAGATGGGGCGCGCCCAAATCATCCCGCTGAGGATGCAGATTACCGTAAAGAGCAGCCCGACTTCCACGCTTGCCGCGGTCAGGGTGTCCCATTTCATTTCTCTCCGTGAGAGGTATAACAGGCCAAACACGGCTGCTGCCAAAAAGGCCAGCATCCCCACCCATGCCGCGCTCATATGGAAGTAAAAGACTTTTTGCACCACACCCATGGTCTGCTCTACCGGCGTAAAGAAAAGAACGCGGATAAAAGCAAAAAGCATCAGTAAGAAAGCCAGAATTGAGAGTATTTGTAAAAGTTTATTCTTGGATGACATATTCAAACACCATTATCGAAAGCATCGTTACGATTACGTCGTACACCAGCAGCAGGTTGAGCCAGCCATTGATATCCTGCCCGGCGACAGACCCGAGCAGTACGCCGCAAGATTTTACCACAGCCATGTTTACAGGCAGCAGCAGTGGGAACAATAGGACGGGCAAAAGCAAATCGCGCATGCGGGTCTGCACAGTCATGCTGGCGATGAGCGTACCCGCCGCGCTGTAACCCCATGCGCCCAATACCAACACGCCAAAGAACGCCCAGTTAAACAGAGATTGGTTGTAAAGAACCGAGTAAATCGGTATCACAAGCACAGCCAGAAAGACCATCATCAGCAGGTTCGTGAGCAGCTTGGCAAAATAAATCGCTGAAAGGTCGGGGACAGCCATGATCAGACCTTCAAAGCAGCCCTGGTCCTGCTCGGCGGTGAAAGAGCGGTTTAAACCGAGCGTACCTGCGAAAACCATCACCACCCAGATGATACCCGGGGCAATTTCCGCGCGGTTAATTGGCGAAAGTTCCAACGCGTAATTGAAGATAAATAGCGAAAGCACGGCAAAAGCGAGCATTGAAGTGAGGATATCGCGGCTGCGCCATTCCTGAAGCAGATCTTTCCAGATTAAAACGCGCACGGATTGGAGCCAGGATTTCATGTTTGCTCCTTGCGGGGGTTTATGCCGGCCGCAATTGCCGCGGTGTATTGTTCCTGCAAGGAGTCCAGGCTTATCCCCTCGTTGGGAATGCTGACAGCGATCTTGCCGTGGTGAAGCACGTCAAAACGCGTGGCGACCTGGCGGATGTAACTGAGTTCGTGCGTGGTCAGCAGGACCAGTTTTTTCCGGGAGCTTTCCTCCAGCAGCAGCTGGTTCAGCATGCCAGAGCCTTGCTGGTCCAGCCCGGTATATGGTTCGTCGAACAGCAGAATCTGCGGGTCACACAATAAAGCGCGCGCGATGGTAAGACGCTGTTTCATGCCGCGCGAATATCCCCGGATGGGTATGGGGCGGGCGCTGCCCAGCCCGACCCGTCCGAGCATTTTGCGCAAATCTGCTTCGCTCAGTCCGGTTTCGTACAGGCGGGAATAGAAGCGCAGGTTTTCAAAGCCCGTCAGATGTTCGTACAAGAAGGGCTGGTGCAAGATCAGGCCGATGCTGCGACGCAATTTGACGGCGCTGATGCCTTCACTCTCGGAACCCCAGAACACCACGCCACTATCCGGCTTTTGCAGCCCGCTGAGCGTACGAATTAAGGTGGTTTTCCCAGCGCCGTTTGGGCCTAAGAGGCAAACAAGCTCCCCCGTGTCCACGGATAAATCAAGTTTTTCCAGAACGCGTTGGGCGCCGTACGCCTTAGAAATCTGCCGCGCTTGTAGAGTCAAGCGTTTCCTCCGCGATTTTTGTTTCCTCTTCCTGCTCGCTTCGCCTGGCGGGCAAGCTTACAGCCAACACCCCGCCCGCGGTTATGAAAATACCGCCAATCCACATCAAGTTGACCAAAGGATTATCGGACAGGCGCAGGGTGATGTAAGGGATATCAACATCATACCCCGCCAGCAGGGTGTACACGTCCCCCCGCAGGGTAGCATGCGCGTCGGGTATGGTAATGTATTGTCCGCGGTCCGGATAAATGTGTTGGGCGGGGTTCAAACGCGCGATTTCTTTGCCATCTTTGTACAGTACGGTTTCAGCAGTCACGGTCTTATACTCAGGGTTCTCGAAGCTCTCCCGTACTGACACGAATTCGATCTCATAGCCGCGCAGAGGCATTTTTTCACCCGGAACCATGGTTCCTTCAATGCTGGCTGAAAGGTTTCCCATGCCAACGATGCCGAGCGCAATCAACAGAATGCCGGCATGGACCAGCCAGGCGCCGTAGCGCGCGCGCTGATTCCACCACAACTTCGGAAATCTTTTCAAGCCAACCGCTTGCGCGTCCTGCGCTGTCGAATAGAGGAGCGCAGTAAGACCCAGGATGACGATGAAAATGCCCCCAAGCGCCCAGGCCTGGCGCACCCCAGCCAGAAAAACCGCTAACAAGCCCAGGGCGGCAATACTCAACGGGATCCATAATTTCCTGCCGAACTGTTTCAGCCGGGCTGCGTTCCACCCCACAAGGGGGCAAACAGCCATCAGCACCACCAGCAGAGCAAACAGCGGCGTGGTGCTGCGGTCGTAAAACCCGCGGTGCAGCGTCATTTCCACCCCCGTCAGGGCGCCATTGATCAATGGGAAAATCAGACCCCACAAACAGATCAGGACCAGCGCAATGAGGATAATATTTGTGTACAGAAACAGCGCTTCACGGCTGAAAGCAGAACCAAATTTCCAATCGCTGTTCAGAGACTTCCAGCGCCACGCCAGAAGTACAACCGATACAAGCAGCAAGACTAACATGAAGACCAGCAGCGGGATAGAGATGATGCTCTCGCCAAAAGCGTGCACCGAATTTACCAGCCCGGAACGGGTGACGAAGATGCTGAAAACCACCAGCAGGTAACTCAGCAAGACCAGCAGCAAATTGAAGCGTTGGAAAATGTTCTTACGGCGTTCCAACAGCAAGCTGTGAAGCAGAGCGGTGCTTGCGAGCCAGGGCATCAGCGAGGCCGTTTCCACAGGATCCCAAGCCCAGTAACCGCCCCACCCCAACACATCGTAAGACCACCAGCTGCCGAGCACAATCCCTGCGCCGAGGAAAACCCAGGCAGTCAATAACCAGGTCCGGGTTTGATCCAGAAGATGTTCGCTCTGCGAACCGCGCGCAAGGGTCGAGATTCCCACGGCGAATGGCACCAGGTAGAGCGCATATCCGATGTACAGCAGCGGTGGATGGATCACCATCCCCGGGTGGCGCAGCAGCGGGTTCAGCCCCATGCCGTTGGTTAATCTTTCCACCACGGCGCCTGCCTGCGGTGCGAAAAGGCTTGTCACCAGGCTGCCGTCTTCCAGCGCCCAAACGCGCGTAAAAGGATTATCCGCAGCAAGTGAAAGGGCAAGAAACAGGATTTGGTTAAGGCTGACCACCAGGAAAGACCAGTTGTCGAGCAGGTGTTTCTTTCCGGTAAGCGCCAGGAAAGCGCACAAAGAAACTATCCAGCTCCAGAAGAAAAGCGAGCCGGTTTGACCGCCCCACAGCGCGGTGATTTTAAGAATCCAGGGCATGGCGGGATTGATCACCGAGATGACATATGCATTCGAATAATCCTGCAGAACCTGCATCACCATTAGCGAAAGCAGGGCGGCAGTGTGCGCGAAGAAACTGATTTTTGTCAGAAGAACTGCGGCGCCAGGGAGTTGAGTTTGTTTACGAATGAGACGGATAATCACCAGGATAAACGCAACAACGTTTGTTAGCAGCGCGAGCGAGGACGTCAGAAAACCAACATAAAACATGTATACCTCTAGGGTTTAGATTACTTGCTTTGCGCGGGTAGTTCCGCTTCGTACTTGGACGGGCACTTCAGCAGCAGTTCACTGACCTGAAACACGCCACCCTCATCCAAAGCGCCGGTCATGATAGCTTGCGCTTCGTCCTTCAAAAGGTCAGGACGCGGTCCTTTGTAATGGACCTGAATTTTTGGCAGGTTCGGGTCGTGCGCAGCCTGGGCAAGCACAGCCGACATGCCCCCCATGTCCTGGATGACCTGGTGGTCGCCAGGGATTTGGGCTACCTCAAAGCTGAGGTCCATTGTTTGTGGGTCGTAAGAAATAGTATCGCCCAAGACAACGCCGGACATGCGGACATTTTTCCCGACCAGCTCGGCTTGTCCTGCCTTGATTTCTTCTACGGTCATAAAGTATTGTGATTGTGAGAGCGTTGAACTGATAACCAGATATAAGAGCGCTGCCGCAATGACCGCGATTCCAATAATTAGTTTTGTGTTTTTCTTGTTATTCAAATTATTTTTACCTCGAATGACGAATAGGTTGTATTGTATCTGAAACTTTCGATTTAGGGAACTCTCGCCCTCCCCCGCGTCGTGCCCGGCGCCGGCTGGCTCGATTCATGGCATCCCCGTCGCGTCGTCTTTACGGAATTGCACAGCTTTCATGCGCTGGAACCCAAACCTGCATCCGCGTTTGAATTTGTCATTTTGAGACATTAGAGCACACAAGAATATACCTACGCGCAATACCGTTGCGAATTAGAAATTAGAAAACTTCACTCCGTTACCGAAAGTTTTTCTTGCAGGGGCTTCGTTTTCCTGATAGAGGTCGGTTTTTCGTTGGATTCTTTCTCAAAAATAACCGCGCCGGGAAAACTCCCGACGCGGAGAAAATGCAGGCGAAGTTCAGCTTATTTCAGACCGTTAAGCCGCTGCCTGACTGCCGCGGTAAGCTGTTCCAGATGGGTCACAATACGCGCGGCTTCTTCTTTGTCTGATTCGCCAATCAAAGCATCCGCGAGGGTTCCAATCTTATCATCCTGCGGGAGTTCCTCTATATTCAGGAGCACGCGCTTGATGGATCGTGCCGATTTGGTGGCTGGGTCAGCCGGCAAGCGCACCGCGCGGGGTTTCTCCCGGCCGGCTGCCCGTTCGAGGAAGGCATGCACATCCTGGTAGGTGCGTCCTTCGTGTTCCGCGTAATAGTGAACCGCGCCGGTCCAATATTCGGGGTCATAGGAGACTATCTCCCGCAGCACGCGTTCGGGCATCTCCGCCCGGTCGCAAATTTCAAGCAAGTTCTCGGGGAGCTCAAAAAACTTCATCAGGCGGCCGTAATATGTGCGTTCCAACTGAAGCGTCTTCATCAGGACTTCGCGGGTCTCATCGCTCAGCCGCACCTCATTGATTTTACGGAAGAAAGCAAATTCATCTTCTGAAGTTTCCGGTTTGATGTTATTGGCTTCTAACACGATTCGGGCAGCCGCGCGGGCTTTCCCGACCGGCGTCAGAGCCTTGTAAGCCATGTTCTCAGCGATTTGTTTTTCAAGGCTGGGTTGGTTATCGATCAGCGCGAGTACAAAGGGTTCCTCGCCAAGCCCCTCACGCACGGACTTTATGGCGGTTGCCCAAAAGCGCCGCTCGCCGGTCAGCATCTGGAACACATCTCTGCCGTCGGTATTGACCACCTGACCGGTGACTGGTTTGATTTGTCCGGTATCGTGCAGCGAATCCCCCAACGCAATCAGTTCGTCAATCTCACGGCGAATCAAGCGATCTGTCTCAGCCAGCTTTAGCCAGCGCCGCACTGTCTCAGCCCAATCCGCTTTTTGAGAATAGAAATCTTCCCGTAGTTCGTAGGGAAGCATAAAACGCGCCTGGAAGCGGTCCGGTCTGATCATGGAAAGCGGCACGCGGTAGACGCTCTGGCGGTTGTTTACCATTTTAGGCGCGCCTTCCATGAAAGCCGTGTCTGCTTCGCCGGTGCTTGCCCCAAAAGCATCGCTTGTGATGTTGATCAGATCTCCAAAACCTTTTTTCCTGAGTTCTGCCATTGTTCAGCTTCCTTTCTTTTTTCGCGTTTCCCGTACTGTGCCCATGGGCACACATTTACACGCGCTGAGTTTTCCGCGCCAGCTATGCCTCGCCGAGCTTGCCCATAACTGCATCCACCAGATTGGAGAAGCAGCGGTAAGCCTGGGACTTCTCCGGACAATACGAAAAGATATCGTAACCAGATGTGGTCGCCGCGGAGATTTCCGCCAGGTCCTTGATGTAGGGCAGCAGCAGGTGGCCGTACATCCTTTCCATATCCTCGATAACGTCGCGCGATTGACGGCGGATCATGCGAAAGCGCGAAGGAATAATTCCCAGAATCTTTAAGTCCGGGTTGGTGTTTTTGTGGACGCCTTCAATCATGCGCAGAATATCTGCCAGGCCAATCAAACTCAATCCGTCCGGTTCAATTGGGATTAAGACGTGCGTGCTCGCCACCAACGAGTTCATTGGCACAATCCCGGCCGAAGGGGGGTTATCGATGATGATGTAGGAATACTCATCCTTGATGGATTCCAGGAAATAGGTCAGTTGAAAAGCAGGGTCTTCCCGGGTTTTCAGGGCGGCTTCCAGGCCTTCCATGCGCGTCTTGTTCGTGCGGAAGATGCGCACTTTTTCCTCGCGTTTGCGCGGCAGCAGGGAGTCATTGATGAGCGTATCTGAAGCCCCGTATCCATTTCCAAGCGCGTTTGGAAAGTTGTTTTCGGCAGTGATCATGGGCACAAACTGGTCATCCAAACCACCACCCATTGCGGTGATTGTCGCGCTTAATTGGTCATCCATATCGATCAGCAGCACCGGCTTATGAATGGCTTTGCGGGATTCATAAATCGCTAAGCCTGCCGCCAGGTTGATGCTGATGGTGGATTTTCCCACTCCACCCTTACGGTTAATCAGAGATATAATTGCCATCGGCGCTCCGCGCTCCTTGTCTGAAAAATAAATGCTTGTGTACATTTTACATTATTTTCTGTTCTTTACAAGTTACTCTTTCTTATTTGTTTGAATAAACTTGTCAGTTACGTAAAGTGGGTGGATAATATTAAGCACTTGACTTAATTCAACGCGCATGCTAACCTATTTATACATACAAGGAGCGCCGCCCATGCTTTCAACTTTGGATCTGCTTTCTGCTGGTTTGCTTGAACACCCGTTTCTACACTACCCGGACACCCGTTTCTTTTATCCCTTGATTCACGAGCAGCGGCGGGTTCTGGAGGTTGCCTCCAGCTTTATCCTGGATCAGAAAGATCCCTCCAAGAACCTGGGTGTTATTGCCGGGGCGGTAGGCAGCGGTAAAAGCATGCTGGCGATGAAAGCCGCAGCCGCCCGCTACCTTGCCAGCGTGCGCGCCTCGGTATTGGGTCTGTACATGAACACCAACACAGTAACGGAACCCCGCCACTTCTTAATGGCGATCGTCGAAACCTTAGGTCTCCCTTCCGCGCGCTCTAACGCCAATCGCATTGAAAGCATTTTTGAGTATCTGGATGAACACAATGACGAACTTCTGCTTGTGCTGGATGGTCCGCCGGTGGACCAGGAATACCTCACCCAATTGCTTTCCTGGTCGGTGGAACACACCAAGAAAATCCGCACCTTGATATTCCTGCAGGATCTGAACAATACCACCAGCAATATCGGCAGTCTCAACCAATTCCTTGGTCTTTATGTTCCCTTCCGCGCGCCCGGAACGCAGGAAGTTGCCAGCTTACTGTACGCCCGCCTCAGAATGGCCGGGGCTTCCGATCCCATGGCTCTACTGCCTGAACAAGCCGCCCTGAGCATTGCTGACCAGGCCAGGGGTTCACTCACAAACGCCTTAGCGCTGGCAAGCGCTTATCTGGAAGAACAGATTGAAACAAGGAAAAACCATCTGTTCATTCCTGAGTTGGCTCCGCGCAGCTGATAGCGTTTCCTTTGATGGGAAGAGTTTGTGGAGACAAATCTATTTAATCGGTTCACGGTCACACCCGCAGTCTTTCGCATTTTCAGCGATACGAGATTGCGTTTCAAAGGCAACGAATGAATTCTGAAGTAAATGCGTGGTCGGATATCCAGGCGGTTTTGGCCGCCAAGCAAGACGCGGCTTTAGCCCATTTGCTTGATTCCGCCAGCGTCAGCTACAACGGCAGCTATCAGCTCAGCGCCCCTCCAATGGTCTACGCCAGTCTTTGCCGTTATTATCCATTGATTGAAACCGTCGTACAGGATTTGACCGGCAAGGAATTCCGTCTGACGATGAGCCCTACTGTGCCCATGGGCACACTTCCCGGTCTATCACCGTTTCCTACCGCGTCTGAAGCCGCAGAAGATGGTGCTCTGACGCTTGAATTTGGCGCCTCAGATGTCTCGGAGGCAATCCTCGCGCCCGAATCGATTGCCGCCATTCCCGCCTATCTGCTGCGTTTTGTTCCCTTTGTAGGGTCCAACGCGGTCCTGATTGCCAGCGCGCTCAGGCAAGCTTTTTACCGACGCTCCCGCGAACACGGCGCGGACCAACTCTACCCCCGCCTGGGTGACGCGGTAACAATTGACGTGGAAGGTCTTCTGAATATGCTCGGGCGTGTTATCAGTCGCGCTACTTTCTTCCGCGTCTTCAAAAGCGGCGCATTGGATTGGTTCGTGCACCGCGCGGAACCTGTCCACCGCTTTGTGAACGGTAAGATTGTGCGCCAGGCAAACACCTACACCTACCGCGGACTCCTGCTGACCCCTGGAGACGCGCAGGATCTCTACCGCTGGCTGCTTGAAGCAGGTCTCAGCGCAGACCCAGCTGGCACCATCAAAAAGGCGCTGGAGACACCTCGCGACCATATGCTTGTGTTCCCCTACCGCACCCCGGACCCTTCGAAGGACGACATTTTTTCGACAGCCGCGTCAGTACACGAAGTTTTGCAGGCAGCCCTGGGCGATTCCCGCCTCACTCCGGCTTTGGCCGGATTATGCGACCGGTTGGCAGCGCATCTTATCCGACCTGAAAGTTTTCTGGCTGTACCGTGGTACTGGTTTCACCGCGTCTTACCGGACCTCGGCGCGGATTTGGGTATGCTCTACCTTATGAGCAAGAATTGCTGCTATATTGACTGGGCGCGCGGAAAGGACCGCAACACATTTTGGGTACCGGGCGGATTGCCAACCCTGCAGAAGTGGATCCGCTCCGAAACGCTGCCCGGACGCATTCCTCACCTAAAACAAAGCGCTCGCGGTCGTCCGCGTAAGCAAGAAGTAAACCCTGGTACTGAATACGCCCGTGAGTGGCGCGAAGCAAACCGCCAGCTTGCCAGCCAATATCTTTGCCGGGTTGCTACCCGTTCAAACGCCGCTGGCTTGGATTGGCAGCTGCGCGTGGAAGAGGTTCGCCTTACTGCCTCCGACGAACTTCTGAAGGGCGCCATGTATGCCTTCTTGCTCAGTGAAGCAAGCGCTGAACAACGCCTGGCTTTACAGGCTTTTTCTTCTGACACGCGCTATGCCCAGCTCCTCCGCGGCGCATTGCGGCTGGACGCCAGGCGAATTTGTCATTATGAGACTTTAGTCTCCCAGGGTATTTGTCAGTTTGAGACCTTAGAAGCGGAACAAATTTGTCATTTTGATACTTTGGCGGACAGTCTTAATTGTCATTTTGAGACATTGGTTGACGCGGAAATTTGTCAATTTGATACGATAATTAAGATACTTTTTAGACTCAAAGATTCTGCGATTTTCCCTAAAAACACCATCCAACCAGATACACAAACGTGCGAAATACCAGCGTCGCAGGAACAAAACAGGGTGGTGGGTTATTTTTTGGATGATGGTTGGGATGTGGAAGCGCTCCTTGCCAGAGTGAATCCAGCGCTCAGAGAGCGCATCCTGCCTCCACCTTCCCGCAATCACTTCCTGACCTGGTTAATCCACGGTTGTCTGACCAAGTCCATCCACAGCCCGCTGAGTTTTGCTGTCAGCCGCACACTCGAGACTATGAATGGTGCCGGCGGGTCCGCTGAACGTCTGGCGGCACTGAATGCGCCGGTGCTGGCTGAACTCCTCTGGGGCGAGCGCCAGCGCATTCAAGCCGGTTACATCGGCAGAAGCCCGTTGGCTGCCGCGGGCGCGGATGACCTGGAAGCGCTTTTGGCTTCTTCCTCCGATACCAGAACGCGCGCTCAGCTGCTCCAACGCACCATTGATATACTGGGCATTGCTGAGGCTTAAGAACTGCCTTGAATACTCTCCCCTCATAGGCAAGCTTTGCTTTTTTCTTTTTAAAAATAGAACGCTATTTTCGAGTGCCAACTCAGGCTCGAGCTCTCGAACTGGCGGAAATTGCCGCCGGGAAACAAAAAAAACTCCCCGTCTATGTAATAATTTGCGCATAGTAATGACTTTCTCAATTCAGAGGCTGTTCCGGAACGGAAAAATACTTACTCGAAACGCCTTGGTCTTTGATGAAATTGCGTGTAGATAGTTCTCAATATAGCGCATCATCGTCAAAAAGATGCCTGTTTAAAGTACCGGGGTGCTTTGGTCCGGGAGGGGGAGGATGGCCAGGAGAAACGCTTACAGGCGTGTCTGGAATAATGCGCATAGGTGTTTTAGCAAGAGTACTAAGGGGTCTATCCGGCGGAGGGGAATGTCTTTCCTGAATAAGCTATAATTTCTAAAAATATAGTAGATCGGAGGCGCAATGAATTACGCGGTTATTATGGCTGGGGGAGCAGGCACTCGGCTGTGGCCGATCTCCCGCGAGCGTTTACCAAAGCCGGCGCTGCGTCTTTACAGCGAGAAAAGCATGTTTCAGATTGCCGTGGCAAGGCTTGCACCGCTGTTCACGCCCCAGCAGGTCATCGTAGTGGCTGGGGCTGCGCACTCCGCCGTGCTGGCGGAGCAGGTGCCGGAAATCCCGAGGGAAAATTTTATCCTGGAGCCGGAAGGCCGCGGAACCGCCTCGGCTATCGCGCTGACTGCAGTCCATCTGGCCGCGCGCGACCCGGAAGCTGTAATGGCAGTACTCACAGCGGATCACTTTATTGGCAACGAAACTGCTTTCCGCGAAGCGGTGGCCGCCGCGCTTAAGGCCGCAAAAAGTGACCGATTGGTCACCTTGGGAATTTCCCCCGAATTCCCATCCACAGAGTACGGCTATATCCAGCAGGGGGACCTGGTCGACGAGATTGAAGGCTTCAGGGTCTTGGAAGCCCGTCGTTTCGTGGAGAAACCGGACCAGGAGCGGGCAGCGGAGATGGTCCGGTCTGGAAATTACGCCTGGAACTCCGGGATGTTCATCTGGAAGGTCAGCGTCATCCTGGAAGAGTTCGCGCGCCAGATGCCGGAGCTCTATGACCAGATTAACGCGATTGGCAAGTCGATCAATACACCCGCCTATGACGAAACGCTTGCTGAAATCTGGCCGAAAATCCGCAAGCAGACCATTGATTACGGCATCATGGAGGGGGCGCGCGGGGTGGTGGTTTTGCCGGTAACCATGCAGTGGACCGACGTTGGAAACTGGAACAGCTTGAAATCGCTCCTGCCGGTAGACGCGCGTGGGAACACGGTCCGTGGAGATTCGCTCCTGATGGACTGCAGCGGGACGCTCGTGCTTGGGGGTCAGAAGCTGATTGCCGGGATAGGCCTGGAAGACTTGATTGTCGTGGACACCCCGGATGCGCTTCTGATTTGTCGCAAAGACCGCGTGCAGGATGTGCGCAAGGTTGCGGAAGAATTAAAGGCCGCAGGACGGCTGGATCTGATATAAGCTCCTTTGTTCCAGGAAGAGACCGCGAGAAAGCGGTCTCTATTTTTATTGCTGGCAGCCCATTCGGGAAAAATCTGAAACTCAGGTATAAGCATTAAGAATATCTTTAAAATGGCCAGCAAAAATCCGCGTTTCCCCCATGCTTTCCATTCATGGCGCGCCAAAAGCGTGTACGTGAACTTTCTTTTCGGCGCTGAATATGAAAGAATCCTCCTATTGAGGTGAGAAATGCAAAAACCTTCCAGGAAAATAAAGACAAAGAGCAGCACCCTGCCAGTGGTACTCATACTCGCCCTGGCACTGGTGGGCGTCGGAATTTTGGTTTATCAGGGTGCGCGCGCCCAAATCGGCAACCCGATTATCAAATCTCAGGATGACGTACCCCGCGTGAGCGTACAGGAAGCTTATCAAGCCGTGCGCAATGGCGAAGCAATCCTTGTGGACACGCGTTCCGCTGAGCAATACACGGCACAGCATGCGGCAGGGGCAATCAATCTGCCCATAGACAGCCTGGAAACAAATCTTGCGGCTCTTGACCCGGACCAATGGTATATCACCTACTGTACCTGACCGGCTGAAAATACGAGCGCCCGTGCGGCGTTCCTGATGCTGCAAAATGGATTTTCCAAGGCAAACCCGATTAAAGGCGGTTTTGAGGCTTGGGTTAATGCGGGCTATCCCACTGAACCTTAGTTTCTGATCGAACCAGCTTGTGGATTCAAAGTCAACAAGGCAAACGGGCGGCAATTTTGCCGCCCGTTTGCTTTATTTAGCAGTCGTAGTAATTCTCAATCTCGAACGGGGTAGGGCGTTGGTTGACCCTTTCCGCCTCTTTGCGTTTGGTGTTTACCCAGGTTTGAATTAAGGTATCGTCAAATATCCCATCTTCCTTGAGAAAACCCGGATCGTTTTCCAGAGCGCTCATCGCCAACTCCACAGAGGTAGGCAGGGACTTGATCGTGGCGCGGCGCTCCTCTGACCAGTCAAAAATATTGTCATAAATTGGTCCAAAACCAGCTTCCGTTGGGTCAATTTCTGCGCGGATACCGGCCAGTCCTGCCATCAGCATGGCTGCCATGGACAGGTAAGCGTTGCCAGTGGCGTCTGGGGTGCGGAATTCCATGCGCACCGCCTGCGGGGCGGTAGCATATTTTGGGATGCGGATGGCCGCGCTGCGGTTCGCGACTGAAAAGATGGCTTTGATAGGCGCTTCGAAGCCGGGCACCAGCCGGCGGTACGAGTTGGGGCTCGGGTTGGTGAACGCCATCACGGCCGGCGCGTGCGTGAGCATTCCGCCAATGTACTGAAGAGCGGTCCGGCTGAGCAAAGACAGGCCCTTGGGGTCGTAAAACTGATTGGCGCCGCCCTTGGACAGCAGCTGGTGGTAATGCGTGCTGCTGCCAGCCAATCCGTAAATGGGTTTGGGGAGGAAGGTCGCGGTCTTGCCAGCGCGCATGGCGGTCATCTTGACCACGTATTTGACCAGCAGCGCCGCATCTCCTGCCTCTGTGATGCCGAGCAGTGGCGTTTCAATTTCTGACTGCCCCGGTCCACCAACCTCATGATGGTGATATTTGACCGGGATGCCGAGCTTTTCCAGCGTGACCACAATCTCATCGCGGAGTTCGTAATAGTTATCGCACGGCGCGGCAGCCTGGTAAGCCTGGTTGTCCGGCAGCGCGTAGCCGTTAGCATTCACCAATGTGCCCCAGTTCGCTTCCCCAGAGTCAATCTGACAGAGTGTATACCCAGGGCTGTTTTTCAGGGTAATCCGGTCAAAAATGTAGAATTCAAATTCCGGACCCCATAAAGATCTATCCGCGATGCCTGTGGAAATCATCCACTTTTCCGCGCGCCGGGCAATTTCGCGCGGGTCGAACTGGTAAAGCTCCTTGGTGTCCGCTTCATAAACGCTGCACAGGCAGGCGAGCGTCGCTTGAATGTGGAATGGGTCCACGAAAGCTGTGCTCAGGTCGGGAATCAGCACCATATCGCCGGCGTTCACATGCTTGAACCCCACGCTGGAACCGTCGAAGCCGACCCCTTCTGTCATTACGTTCTCGGTGAACTCTCTGGCAGACAGGGTGACGTGATGCAGGTGCCCCCACAGGTCGCAGTAGAGCAGGTCGACCAATTCGATGTGCTGGGCGCGGACGTAGTCGTGTGCTTCTTTGAACGAAGAAAACATAGGCTCCTTTAGGCAATGGTTCGGGTGAGTGTCATTGCGTTTGAATTATAACAAGAAGCCAAAAAGGGTCGGGACAGATTTTCCTTCAGATTTCCTTCAATAATCAACGATATCTGTATGCAGCTTTATCAGGACTGGTTATTGGTTCCTTGACTGAAAATTTCAACACGCTTTTACTTTTGGGATGGGCTTACTTCAATGAGGGGGAAGGACGACGCTCTTCATGTTTTTGCGGCAGAATGACAAGCCTTATCCATTGACATTCAAGCAATCCAACACAGGAAGGGCAGCTTTTTGACCGCGAAGATGAGACCAGCGCTGAGGAAGAAAACCAACAGGGTCAATAACGGCACCGAGAGAACAGCGCTGAATGAGAGCAAGCTGAGCCCGAAAGCTTTCTCCAGAAAAAAGATGACCAGCGGATGAACCAGAAACACGCCCAAGGTCAGGCGAGATAGATTTGCGATCAGGGAGCGCGCCCGCTCGGAAAAAGCAATTTTGCTGACCTGTGTCCTGAAAACCAAAAACACTGCTGCGGCAGTAAAGAAAGTCATCAGGGAAAGCGGGTCTGAGAAGCGTAAATCCGTTGCGCCCATCCTTTGGGATGCCAGCCAGGTCACGGCAGCGTTCGCAAGCGCCCCCATCAGGCCCAACCCATAGATGACTGGGCTGACTTTACGGTCCGCGGAAAAATGGCGCAGCAGATAATTGCTCAGCAGAAAGTACCCCGCGAAGAGCAGCACTTTGCCGATCGGGAATTTCTCTGCGATCGTACTCACCCAATCTGCCATAGGGAGCAAATCCCCGCTCAGTACCAAGGTATGCCCCAACAAACCCAAAACAAGCAGAACAGCGGCGTACCTGAGCATATGTTCACCGGCCTGGTCAACAATCAGCTGCAGGAAAGGTGAGAGCAGGTACAGGCTAATCAGGACAGGCAGGAACCACAGGTGATAATGGCTGCTGACCACCAGAGAGGCAAAACGCCCGAACAGCGTGCCGGTTCCAGCTGGGGTGGAAAGCAGGGTGAAGAGGGCGTAAATCAGCGACCAAACGACATATATTACCGTAATCTTCCTGACTGGTCCCTGGAGGAGCTGTTTGAAAGTGCGCTGCTTGCCCAAACCAAGGAAAAGGATACCGCTGACCATTGTGAAGAGGGGTGTCGCGGCACGGGCCGCGCCGAGGTAAAGATTGATAGGCTGCCAGGCGTGCGCGTTCAGCGGCAGCGTCCTGAGTTGTACCGAGGTCAGGTTCAGCGCCACAATGAGCACAGAGGCTGTGATGCGCAGCAAGTCCAGCCATACCAATCGGGTCGGCTCGGTGGGAGCCGGTGTTAGGGTGTTAGTGTTTGCGGCGTTCATTCGGCTTAGGTTTCCAACCGATGATTGTAGAGGATTTGCCTTGCGATTGCCAAAGCTTGTAAAAGTATACCGCCTGGCGTGGAGTTTTTTACCGAGAAACAACCAGGAATTGGCGCAATGCCGTTTATAATGGGCTGGGAAACGCCGCGCAGAGCCATAAAAGACAGCGCCAAAGACTGCAGCCGAGTGCCGGCCGCCTAAGGAGAGGATATGCACTACGGATTTTTTGACGACAAAGCCCGGGAATATGTCATTACCAGACCGGATACCCCTTTACCCTGGATTAATTACCTTGGCAGCCGCGATTTTTACAGTCTGATTAGCAACACAGGCGGCGGTTACTGCTTTTACAAAGATGCCCGTCTGCGCAGGATTACGCGCTACCGCTACAACAACGCCCCGTTGGATATGGGCGGGCGCTACCTTTACCTGCGCGATGACGAGAACGGTCAGCGCTGGTCCGCCGGGTGGATGCCGATGCGCACCCAACTCGACGCTTATGAATGCCGGCATGGGCTTGGCTACACCCAGATACGCTCAAAGTCCGCGGGAATTGAAACAAGCATCAAGTTCTTTGTGCCCTTGGATGCCGCTCTGGAAGTCTGGGACCTCACGCTCACGAACCAACGCGAGACGCCGGCAGAACTCAGCCTGTTTTCAGCTGTTGAATTTGCGCTGTGGGACGCCTGGGATGACCGGACCAATTTTCAGCGCAACTTCAACACCGGCGAAGTTGAAATCCCAAAGAGAGATGACGCCATAAACGGAGCTCTGGCAGGAACCATCTTCCATAAGACGGAATACCGGGAAAGGCGAAACCACTTCGCGTTTTTCGCGTGCTCCGAACCGCTGGCGGGTTTTGACACCCAGCGCGAGGACTTCCTCGGGGCTTACCGCGGCTGGGATGACCCCGTCGCGGTGGAGCGCGGTGAATCTTCCAACTCAGAGGCGCACGGATGGCAGCCAATCGGCTCCCATCATCTGAGGCTGCAACTGCAGCCTGGCGAAATGCGCAGAATCATCTTCCTGTTGGGCTATCATGAAAATGACCCGGCGGATAAATTCGCGCAGCCTGGTTCGCAAACCATCAAAAAAGACAGCGTCTTGCCCATTTTACAACGCTACCTGCAGCCCCAAAGCGTGGACACTGCCTTCGCTGAACTCAAAGCTGACTGGGAACGCTTGCTATCAAAGTTCCAGGTGCACACCCCAGACCCGCACACAAACCGCATGGTCAATATCTGGAACGCGTACCAGTGCATGGTCACCTTCAACATGAGCCGCTCCGCGAGCTATTTTGAATCCGGCATCGGGCGAGGGATGGGCTTCAGAGATTCCAACCAGGACCTGCTGGGTTTTGTGCACCTGGTCCCCGAACGTTCGCGCGAGCGCATCCTGGAATTAGCTGCCACGCAACTGCAAAACGGCGGCGCATTCCACCAGTACCAACCCCTGACCAAGCGCGGCAACAACGATGTTGGGTCCGGCTTCAACGACGACCCACTCTGGTTGGTTTTGGGCACTTCCGCGTATGTGAAGGAAACCGGGGATACTTCTATTCTGGATGCGCTCGTACAGTATGAAAACCAGCCCGGCTCCGAAATGCCGCTTTACGAGCATCTGCAGCGCTCCATGCAATACACTCTGAACGCGCTCGGCCCGCACGGGCTGCCGCTGATTGGACGCGCGGACTGGAATGACTGCCTGAACCTGAACTGTTTCTCGGACACTCCAGGTCAATCTTTTCAGACGACCACCAACCAGGAAGGAACGGTCGCCGAGAGCGTGTTCATAGCCGGGCTGTTTGTGCTGGCCGCCCAGGATATGGTGCAGCTTGCCGAGTTGCACCGCTTGGAGAACCCCGGCTTTTTCCAACAGCCCGCGGATTTCTACCGCGAAAAAGCGCGCCTGATGGAAGCCGCGGTATGGGCCGCTGGTTGGGATGGCGCCTGGTTCCGCCGCGCGTACGATGCCTTTGGCGAGCCGGTGGGTTCAAGCGTGAACCCTGAAGGGCAGATCTTTATTGAACCACAGGGCATATGCGTGATGGCGGGTTTGGGCGTGGAGGACGGCAAGGCGCAAGCCGCACTTGATTCTGTCGCGGAGCGCCTGGCAACCCCTCACGGGATTGTCATTTTACAGCCCGCATATACCCACTATGAATTGAAATTAGGGGAAATATCCACATATCCGCCTGGATACAAGGAAAATGCCGGAATTTTTTGCCACAACAACCCCTGGATCATGATTGCCGAAACCAAAATTGGCAGAGGAGACCGCGCTTTTGATTATTACACTCGCATATGCCCCTCAGCTCGCGAACAGATCAGTGAGGTCCACCGCTGTGAGCCCTATGTCTACGCTCAGATGATCGCCGGCAAGGATGCTCCGACCCACGGCGAGGCTAAAAATTCCTGGCTCACCGGCACCGCCTCCTGGAACTTCGCGGCAATTACCCAGCACATCCTGGGCATCCGACCGGAATTCAATGGGCTGCGCGTGCAGCCTGTCATCCCGGAAGCTTGGCAGAGTTTTCAGGCAGTGCGCGAGTTCCGCGGAACGCGCTATCTGATCAATGTCATCCGTGTAGGCGCGGGCAACGCCTGTAAGCTGCGCGTGGACGGCAAGGAAATCCAGGGAACGCTTATTCCGGTTCCATCCGGAGCGCCTGAGGAAGTCTACGTCGAGGTCAGGCTTGGCACTCCGCCGCTGTAATTTTGGGATGGAAGGGAAAACGCATGGAAAATGAATTGCTGCAGGTGAGTACTTACAACGGTGACGGCTACAAAGCGCTGATTGACTTTAATTGCTGGCGGGTGGCTCTGCTGCGCTACTGTGATGATATGGACCCCAGCGTGATGGAGACGCTGGAACGGCATTTGGAGACGGACGAAGTCTTTGTGCTGCTGGAAGGAGAAGCTGCGCTCTTTTTGGCCGGCGGCGACGGCACCGGGGAACTGAGCGTGAAAATGATGCAGCCAGGATTGCTTTATAACGTCCGGCAGGGGGCCTGGCACAACGCAGTCCTGAGCCTGGACGCTCTGATTTTGCTGGTCGAAAACCGGGATACCAGCCGGCAGAACTCCGAATACTGCCCGATCACGCCGGCGCAGCGGGAATTTATTGCCAGCAGCGCGCGGGCTTTGCTTGACAGATAGAAAGGGGCAAAACTGCGCTTGATCCGTTTGAGCTGCGCGGAGTACTGGTCATCCTGAACGCGATCCGACTAGATTCACCCAGCGTTCTGACGGCGATCCGACTTAGCTTCACCCAGCATCCTGACCGCGATCCGACTTAGCTTCACCCAGCGTCCTGACCGCGATCCGATTTTCCTTTGCCCAGCATCCTGACCGCAATCCATCCCACCTTTCCTCTGTCATCCTGAACGGAGTGAAGGATCTTTCAGCGGCATTTCCGGCAGTCAGTTTGGACTTCGCTTCTATTGAGAAAAGCCCGCTACGCGCGACCCTTTTTTCCCACTAACCGCGGAAACCGTCTCTTGGTTGGCAAAGCGCAGTCAAACGCGCTGATCGCGCTCAGACCCATCACACACTTAACGCGGTGTGCAAATAGCACAGAGGAGGCGGCAACGCCTCCTCTGGTTTGGGCTTAATTTCAGTCCCTCTCCCCACGGATATATGGGATACCGAGCGCGCCAGGTGCTCCAATGCGCTGTCTGCGCGCGGACGCGGAGCCCCACACCAGGGCGATAATCGTCAGCAGAAACGGCATCATCTGCAGGAAGAAAACCAGGTTGTGGTTGTAAAAGAATGGATTGCGCATCCCGAGCAGGAGCATTGGGCCTTGCAAGTCGAGCATAAAGCGGCGCAGCATGCCAAATAAGTAGCCGCCCATGGCAGCCCTAAGCGGGTTCCACTGCGCAAAGATAACCAGCGCCACCGCGATCCAGCCCTGACCGGACGTAGTCAGGCTGCTGTACCAGCCGGGAGATATCGCGATGCTGATTGCCGCGCCCGCCAAACCGGCCAGGCAGCCGCCCATAAAGGTGTATAGGTAACGCACCCCGTAGACATTAATGCCCAGGCTGTCTGCCGCGGCAGGCTTCTCCCCTACCGCGCGCAGGTGCATCCCCGGGCGGGTTTTGTTGATGTACCACCACGCAATAGGTATCAGTAAATATCCAAGATACACCAGCAGGTTCAAATCAGAAAAGAAAACCTTCCCTATCCATGGAATTCTGGAAAGAACGGGAACAGTCAGGCTGGGAATGAGCGGCGCGTTTTGCCCGGTCAGGCCCTCGCCCAGAACGAGCGCCAGCCCGGTACCCAAAAAGGTAAGCGACAGGCCGCTGACCACCTGGTCAGCCTGGAAATGGATGGTCACCAGAGCATGGGCAAGGCTGAGCAGCCCGCCCGCGGCGATGCCCACGAGCAAGCCCAGCCAGGGGCTGCCTGTTGCCAGGGAAGTCTTGAAAGCCGCCATCGCGCCGAGCAGCATCATGCCTTCCACTCCAAGGTTTTGTATGCCGGCAAGCTCTGTCAGGATTTCTCCGATTGCCGCGAACAGTAGAATTGTCCCTGTGGACAGACCGGATCTGAGAATGATTTCCAGGCTCAATTTGCTGCCTCCGGAGCCGTGCGTAACAGCTCAATTTTGTAGCGCAGGAATACGTCACTGCTGATCACCAGGAATAGGATCGTTCCCTGGATGAAGAAGTAAAGACCCGAGGGTTGGATTTCCCTCCCGGCGACGATCAGCGCCCCAAACAGGAATGAAACCAGGATGGTGGCAAAGGGGTTAAGTTTTGCCAGCCAGGCTACAATCACGCCGGAAAAGCCGTAGTTGGTCGAAATGCGTTCCTGCAGGCGGTGAACTACGCCGCTAACCTCGGACATACCCGCCAAGCCTGCTAAGGCGCCAGAGACCATGAACACCAGGATCACATTGCGCGTAATATCGATGCCAGCATAGCGGGCAGCCTGCGGGTTATCACCGATTAGGTTGATTTCGTAGCCCCAGCGGCTGCGGGTGATGATGATCCAGATAATGAGCGCGGCTACCAGCCCAAAGACTACCCCGAGGTGCAGCGTGATGCCGGAGAAAGCTGGCACTTCCCGGGCATAATCCGATAGGCGCGGCAGCCAGGCAGACTTTTCGAACATTGGCGTCATCTGGAAGCCGGCGTCGCTAAATTCGCTGTAAATCCAGTAATTATTCCAAAATACAGCCACATAGTTGAGCATCAGCGTGGAAATAATCTCACTTACATTGAACTTGGCTTTCAACCAGCCAGGGATGAAGCCATATAATCCGCCGCCCAGCATTCCAAGCAGAGCCATCATGAGCAGAATCACGAATTTTGGGGTCGTTTGCATGTTCACCAGCGGCACCAAGGGCACCAGACTGGCAAAAAAAGCGCCTATGTAAAACTGACCTTCCGCGCCGATGTTCCAAAGGCGCATGCGGAACGCCAGCCCGCAGCCCAGACCTATCAGCAGCAGCGGCGTGGCTTTTACCACCACATCCGAAAGGGCTCCCCAACTGCCGAAGGCCGCATTGAAAAAGTACCCGAAAGTCTTGATTGGATCCCCTCCAATCAACAGGAGGATTAGACCGCTGATGAGGAACGCCAGCACGATTGCGCCGACTGAAGTAGCCAGAGGCAGCCAGCGCGGGACGTCCTCTGTACGTTTTTGGATGCGCAGGCGGTATGGCGCGCTCATTCCTGCCTCCTGTATTCCCCGGTCATCATCAATCCGATTGTTTTCAAATCAGCCTCCGCCGCAGGAAATTCGCCCACAAGTTCGCCCTCAAAAATTACCGCGATCCGGTCAGATAAGTCGAGCAGTTCGTCCAGTTCCTCGGAAATGAGCAACACGGCGGCGCCGTTATCGCGTTGTTCCAGCAGCAGGTTCTGTATGCCTTCAATCGCGCCCACGTCCAGCCCACGGGTAGGCTGCACCGCCACAATCAATTTGGGTCCGCAGGAAATTTCCCGGGCAAGGATGACTTTTTGCAGGTTCCCACCCGAAAGTTTGTTGACCTGCGTGGTAAGGCTGGGCGCCTGAATGTCGTATTTTTCTTTGAGATTACTGGCAAATTCCCGGGCAGCGGTATAGCTGATGCGCCAGTTCTGACTGATCGGGGCGCGGTCGTAGGATTTCATAATCATGTTGCCGGTGAGCGCCATGCCGGGTGCGGTTCCCACACCTGTGCGGTCTTCCGGAATATGCGCGGTGCCCTGGTCAATCGCCCGTTTTGGGGATTGATTGGCAACATCCTGGCAATTAACCAGGATTTTTCCCTGGCAGGAACGCAGACCCGTGATGACTTCCGCCAATTCGCTCTGTCCGTTGCCGGCGATCCCGGCGATGCCAAGGATTTCGCCTTCGCGAAGCTGTAAAGAGATGTTTTTTAGCGCCGGCAAACCGCGTTTATTGAGCGCGGACACGTTCTGCACGTCCAGAACGACCTCTCCCGGCGTGTGGGGTTTTTTGTTTAACTGAAAAATTACTTTCCGGCCGACCATCAGTTCAGCCAGGGTCTCTTTGTTTACATCTTCAAGGTTGATCCCGTCTGCGGTTACTTTGCCTTTGCGCAACACCGTCAGCCGGTCCGCCACCTGTTTTACTTCGTTCAGCTTATGGCTGATGAAAACAATGGACTTCCCTTGCTGGATCATCAGACGGAGTGTGTCCATCAGTTCCTGGATTTCCTGCGGAGCCAGTACAGCTGTCGGCTCGTCCAGGATCAGGATTTCGGCTCCGCGATAAAGGGTCTTCAGGATTTCGACGCGCTGCTGCTCTCCCACTGAAAGCTGCCAGATTTTGGCAGTGGGCTGCACTTTAAGCCCGTATTTTTCAGCCAAATCCGCCACTTTCTGGTCGTAGCGCGGTAAACGCATGACGAAGCCGGGTTCATCCAGACCAAGCAGGATATTCTCGGTGACAGTCTGAGTCGGGACAAGCATGAAATGTTGGTGAACCATTCCAACGCCGCGATTGATCGCGTCCCGCGGGGAGTTCAGCGCCACGCGCTCCCCGTTTATTCTGATTGTGCCGGATTCTGGTTTATATAGCCCGGCAAGAATGTTCATCAGCGTGCTTTTGCCCGCGCCGTTTTCTCCTAACAGGGCGTGAATTTCGCCGCGCCTGAGCGTGAAATTGACGTGGTCATTGGCAAGCACGCCCGGAAAGCGCAGCACAATATCGCGCATTTCCACTGCATTAATTTTTTCCTCGGGTGTGGTTGTCATGAGCTCTTTCAGGGTGCAGTGCCTCGCAAGCCTCTCGCCAGATCAAGGCTCTAACCGGTAAAATCTATTAAGATCCAGGAGATGACCAAGCGGTCATCTCCTGGATCTGTCGACTCGATATTTTACAAGTCGGGCAGTTCCGCGGTGATGTTTTCGTTCCACCAGTACATGCAGGTCTTGCATTCGCTGCCGAACTGTTTGAACCCGTCCAGGTCAAGCTGTTCCATGCTGACGCCGTCGGCGAGGATCAGATTGCCCTGATTATCAGTAATTGGACCTTTGAAGACATCAAAGCGGGTGAATTCTCCCTTGAGCATCTTATCCAGGGTTTCACGTACCAGCTGCAGGTCTGCTTCCGGAAGCTCAGCCACGCCGGGCATCATTGTCTCGCCTTCCATGAAGCCATACAGACCAAGCCCGCCTGAATCGGCATCGAAGTATTCCCAGCCGCCCTTCCAGGTGCCGGCGCGGGATTTATCCACAATATCGGCATAGATCACGCCCCAGTTCCAGTACATGGAGGTCAGGCAGGTATCCAGCGTGCAGTTGCCGATATAGTCGTAAGTGATGCCCCATTTTCCAGCGGGGGCGGCCAGGGCGGGGGCGGGGGTGTCCGCGCCGGTCATGACGACCTGAGCGCCAGCGTCAAAGAGCGACTTTGCGCCTTCCTGCTCGAGGATGGGATCGTGCCAGGTGTTGATGAAGCGCACGTCAATCGTGCATTCCGGGCAGGTCTTCTGCGCGCCAAGGGCGAAAGCGTTGCCCAGGCGGAGCTCTTCGGGGATTGGGAAGGTAGCCATGTAACCCAGCTTGGGGTTTCCGTCCAGTTTGGCGCGGGAGCCGGCCAGCATGCCAGCCAGGTACTTGATGTCTTCCATGGCGCCCATCAGGTTGCCGAAGTTCGCGCCGTTGGCTTTGTAACCGCTGATGTGGATGATGTCCACATCCGGGAATTCATTGGCGACGGTTTCGGAGGAATCCATGAAGCCGAACGACGTGGTGAAGATTACATCGAAGCCTTTGCGAGCCAGCGAGCGGGTAACCTGCTCCGAGTCAGCGCCTTCCGCCACGTTTTCAACGTAAGCGGTGTGCACGTCTTCCATGGTTTGCTCCACGTACTGGCGGCCAACATCGTGCGCCTGGGACCAACCACCGTCGTCGTGCGGTCCGACATACACAAAGGCGACATTGTAGCAGCCTTCAACTGGCGCAGGGACCTGGTAGGAACCTACGGCTTCGGAGCTGGTTTGGGTGCGGCAGTCCACAGCTGGGGCTTCCGTTTCAGCTGGGGTCTGGGCGCAGGCGGTGAGCACAAGCGCAAGGACCAAGAATAAATTGAACAGCCAAAAACCTTTTTTCATCTTTTCTCCTGTTTAAATTGTGTGAACGGATTGGAAAAAATGCAATTGCGAAAGATTTGCTCCTTTCGGCTAACAAAACGACGGCTGCTTAATTGTACTGCAAACAGACAAAAACCTCAGCAATTGCTGGAAAAATCCATTATTGTAGGTTTTACCGGAAGCTGGTTCATCAAAAAAATAAATTGGAGATGGATTCCGCTGCTTACTCAGCTCCCTGACCTTACCACCGGGCCGTCATGACAGACCAGAAAGCCAGCTGGAACCCCCAGGAGCTTGCAGGTCTCCTCGCTCAGCTCGCACGAGCCGCACAAGCCTACCCCACAGCGAATCAGCGCTTCAAAAGAGAGCTGCGTCGGCAACCGGAAGCGGCGGCACAGTTGGTGGACTGCCAGCAGCATGCCGCTGGGCCCGCAGGCGTAAACCCCGACCGCAAGATTCTGCTCCAGGGCACGCAATAAGGGCAGGCTGACCAAGCCCTGCTCACCGACGCTGCCGTCTTCTGTGGCCAAAAGGACCTCGCAGCCCAATTCCCGGAACGCATCCACCAAAATCAAGTCAGACCGTGTCTTTGCCCCAAGACAAACTCTTACGTCATGCCCCAGATCGCGGGCTTGTTTTGCCAGAAAGTTCAGCGGCGCGGCTCCGTAGCCCCCGCCAACCAGAATATGCGCCCGGCCGACCAATTCGAAGCCTCTCCCCAGTGGTCCGCGCAGCCACAAGAGGTCTCCAGCTTTTAGCTGGCAGAGGGCGCGGCTGAGCGGGCCGACCTCGCACACGGTCAGCGTCAGCGGGTCATTCCCGCTGATACTGAAAGGTTTTTCCCCTATACCAGGCAGCCATGCCATCACAAATTGCCCCGGGAAGGCATCCAGGTGGGTATTCAGATAAATTGTGCAGGTATGAGGGTTTTCACGCCGGACGGCATGAACCCGAAATGAGGAAAAGAGACCCTTCTGGCTCATTTAAGCGCCTTCCCACGCAGCGCCCCGACTGATTCATACCCGGCTGCCTGCATAAAAGCCAGCAGTTCTACGCTAATTCTGACAAAAGTCTCCGGTCCATCCTGCCAGACCGCGGAGCCAATTCCTACCAGGCTGGCCCCGGCCATGAGCATCTCCGCGGCATCTGTACCTGTAGTGATTCCGCCGGTGCCAATAATCGGCAGGGGAACAGACCGGGCAATTTCGTACACGCAGCGCAGCGCGATGGGTTTGAGCGCGGGCCCGGAAAGTCCGCCGCTGCGGTTGTACAGAACTGGTTTGCCGGCTGCCGCGTCAATCAGCATGGCGGGCATGGTATTAATCGCGGTAATAGCGTCCGCGCCTTCTTCTGCAACCGCCCTGGCAATCTGTCCGATATTGGAGACGTTGGGCGCCAGCTTGATGCTGATGGGCAGGCTGACCGCTCTCCGCACCGCGCGGGTGACCTCCGCCGCGCTTTCGGCTGAAGCCGAGAACGGCGTGCCAAACTCACTGGCGACATTCGGGCAGGAGATGTTGACCTCAATCAGGTCCGGTTCCGCCTCGGCGATAACGCGTGCTACCTCACCAAACTGTTCGGTGGTGGGGGCAAAGATGCTGGCGAACACCGGCACTCCCAGCGCGGCAAGCCGCTTTTTGGCTGCCCGCAGAAGCGGAACTTCCTCAGGCGCGCCGGGGTTGGTCAGACCGATCGCGTTAATGACCCCGCCCTGCCAGGCTAATGCCACCGGATTGGGGTGCCCTTCCCTGGGTTCCGGGCCGCAACTTTTAGCAGTCACTGCCCCCGCGCCTTCCCGGGCTACCCTTTCCAGGAGGCTGGCGCTGGTGCCCAGAATCCCGGACGCCAGCACGAGAGGGTTCCGCAAGGTCAGGCCGAGAAACCCGCAGGAGAGCGTTGATTCGGTCATGCTTCCCCGTCCAGGTAACGTCTGACTTCCTGATAGGTGCTCTGGTCAATGAGGTCCTGTTTTTCCAGGCGGGTCAAAATTTGACGCATGGTGAGCACGGCATGCACCTGAATCCCCTGCTGCGCGAGCGCGCTTACGCCGCCTTGTTCCCGGTCCACCAGCACGACAGCGTCCCGCACCTGTAAACCCGCGGATGAAAGCGTCTCGGCAGCTGTCTGAATGCTTCCACCGCTGGTGATAACATCTTCCAGAAGCACTGCCTGCTGCCCCTGTTGAAAAACCCCTTCCACCATTTGTGAGGTGCCGTGCGTTTTAGTTTCCTTGCGCGGGTAGACCATCGGGCGCTTCAAGCGGGAAGCAGCAATGGCTGCTATTGGCAGCGCGGCGTAAGGGACGCCGGCAAGACAATCAAAATCGAGAGGGATTAAGCGGTCGATATAGGCCTCCACTGCCATGTCCAATACGTCCGGGTAAGAAACCAGGCGGCGCAAATCAAGATACACCGGGGATTGCTTGCCAGATGCCAGCGTGAAATTACCAAATTTCACGCAGCCGGTTGAGAACAGGCCGTTCACAAGCGCGTGGAGAGGGTCAAGCGGGCTGGGAGAGATTTCCGCGATGACCGTATTAATTTGGGTGCGCAGCGTTTCCGCGGCTTTGCGCGGAGATTCCGCTGCGATTACTGCGCGGGAAACAGGCACGAGAACCCCTTTTTTATCCGCGCGCAGCCCGGCTGTGAGGGCAGTCCTCAGGTCCGCGCCCTGCGCCCCGACTCCCGGCGCCAAAAACCAGGCATCCGGGCAAATCGCGCGCACGCGCTGCAGCGCTTCGGGCTGTGTTGCCCCGATGACCAGCCCGACCTGATCTGGCGAGCCCCAATTCTGGCTGACGCGGGCGATGTACTCGTACAGCGGCGGCGTGCCGTAGCCCTGAATTTCGTTCGCGGAGGGGTTGGAGGTCTGGCACAGGATAAAAACAAACTTATCCGGCTCCGTGAGGAAAGGTTTGATGCTGTCCTGCCCAAGGTAGGGGCTGAGCGTGACGGCATCCGCTTGGAATTGTTCGTATGCCGCGCGGGTGTAGGCTTGTGCGGTGGAACCAATGTCTCCGCGCTTGGCGTCCAGCAGCACCGGAATGTCCGCCGGGATGGCGCGGATAGTTTCCTGCAGAGCGCGCAGCCCGGAGGGTCCATATTGTTCGTAGAAGGCAATGTTGGGCTTGTACCCGCATACCTGGTCGCTGGTCAGTTCGATAATCGCTTTGCCCCAATCCGTCAGGCGCGTAAAGATATCCCCGGTTCCGGGCAGGAATTCCTCCTGTGGGTCCAATCCAATGATGAGCAGGCTGTGATTCTTTTCTGCCGCTTTCTCTATTTTCTCGATAAATTTCATCACACCTCCTGTGGTGCCGCTCGCATACTCTGTCTTCGTTGTCTTGTGCTATGCCTGTCCAAGCACGGCTGCCAGCAGCGCCATGCGGATGTAGAGGCCGTTTTGCACCTGGCGGAAGTAAGCCGCTCGCGGGTCGCGGTCCACTTTGTAGTGGATTTCGCCGACGCGCGGCAAGGGGTGCATCACGACCATTTTTTGCTTGGCCTGTTCCATCAGCTCGGGGCTAATTTCGAAGTAATTTTTCACTTCCTCGTACTGCGCCAGGTCGCTAAAGCGCTCTTTCTGGATGCGAGTGACGTAAAGCACATCCGCGTTTTCGATAACATCGGCAACCTTGTTGGTCTCGCGAACTTTTACACCCTTGTCAATCAAATCGTTCATCAGGTCCAGAGGCAATCGCAGGGTGTCGGGTGAAACAAAACGCAGCGAAACATCGTACTGTGAGAGCAGGCGCGTCAGGGAATGGACGGTGCGCCCATAGCGTAAGTCACCAATCATGGCAACTTTCAGCCCGTCCAGGCGGCCGAGTTCGCTCTTGATGGTGTACAGGTCCAGCAGCGCCTGAGTGGGATGCTCCCCCGCACCGTCGCCGGCATTAATAATTGGCACCTTCACGTATTTCGCGGCTGTGGCGGACGAGCCAATTTCGGGGTGGCGCAAGACGATAACGTCACAGTATTGCTCCAGCGTAAGCATGCTGTCAATCAAAGATTCGCCTTTGGACACCGATGAGTACTGGATACCTTCGGTGATGGGAATAACTTTACCTCCCAGGCGCACCATCGCAGAGATGAAGGAGGAACTGGTGCGGGTGCTGGGTTCGTAGAACACACAGGCCAGGGTGTAATCCTTCAGCAGGTCGCAAGTGCCCCAACGGCGGCACATGGCAAGCATTTCATCTGCCCGGTGAAACAAATAATCCATATCATCCTTGCCGAATTGGTTCACGGAAAGGATGTCTTGCTGATAGAACACGCTTTGGTATTTTGCTTCGCGTTGGTATTTATCCAGCTTGAAAAGAGGTTCGAGGTTTTCAGTCATCATTTTGTGTGCTCCTATTGTGAATGATTTAAGGATTTTGATAATTCAAAACAATTCCATCGCGGACGATTTCCTGTCCGCGCAGCACGACGCTTGTAATCCTTCCGCGCAGGCGCATGCCAGCAAAAGGGGACCAACCGCATTTGGTGTACAGCGGGCGCTCCGGGAAAACGCCCTCAGCCTCCGGGTCCACCTCTACCCACGTATCGGGCTGCGGCGGGAGCTTAAAAATCCGGCGAGGGTTGCGCGCGAGAAGCTCTTCCAGGCGTGCGGCGCTCAGCCTGCCCTGGGATACCGCCGTCAGCATCAGCAGCAGGGTGGATTCCAAACCCGGGACGCCGGGAGGGCTGCCTTCCGGCCGCTCTTTTTCCGCGCGGGTATGCGGTGCGTGGTCGCTGGCGACGCAGTCAATCGTGCTGTTTAGGTGCTCCCACAGAGCCGCCTGGTCGCTGGGGGCAGCCAGGGTTGGGCGCATATCCCCATATGGTCCCAATCGGAAAGCGTCGCTTTCAGTCAGGAACAAATGGTGCGGGGTGACCTCGCAGGTGACTGGCAGTCTGCGTTCTTTCGCGCGGGCAATCATTTCGATTTCTGCCTTGCGCGAAACGTGACAAAAATGGATGTGTTTGCCGTACACGGCTGCCAGCGCGACGCCGACGGCCACGGATTCCCCTTCCGCGTGCAGGCAGATGGGTTTTTCGCAGTTCCAAGCCTCCATCACCCCCGCCAGTGTGTCCAGGCCGCGCACCCTCAGCGGCCCGTAGGTCTGGTCCAGATAGATTTTAAGGGCAGGTGCGTGGTCGCAGAGCAAAGGCAGCTGGTTGAGGTGCTCCGCTGAAGCGCCAG
>JBCFBH010000001.1:27956-35971 GCA_038562595.1 Anaerolineaceae bacterium | reverse complement strand
GCACAGACTTTGCGATGTTGCTTGGGTCTGTGCGACGCGCCAAATGTCATAAGAGACTAAAGGCGGCTGCGTGTTGGGCATTGCCAAAAGGGTGGTGAAACCGCCTGCCAGCGCAGCGGCGCTGCCGGTGCGGAAATCCTCTTTGTGCTCACCGCCGGGACTGCGCAGGTGAACATGCACATCGACCAAACCCGGTAAGATCATCAGACCGCCTGTAATTAAACTAATCCATTATAAGGAAACAGGCGCATTTCCGTCAAGCATTTTTTGGGTGCTTGAGAGAGGAGCTTGTTCCCCAATAATTAATGGCAGAGAAAAATCCCAAGAGCGCGATACCGCCTTTGCGGCGCTTGTACAGCCAAGTCACTGCGCTCAGGTCAGCAGCTGCTCCCTATCGAGCCGAAAACTTCAGGAGCGGCCAAGCAGGTCATTCAGCAGCGCTTGCGTCTCCGCGGAAACCTCACTGCCAATCTCCCGGTTGAGCGTTTGCTGGCACTGCTGGAAAGTCTGCAGCACACTGCCCGGATTGCCCATGTGGTGGTGAATAAGCATCATGCTGCGGTAAGCAGGTTCCCACACTGCGTCCCGGCTGAGCAGCGTTCGGTTGAAATTCAGCGCTTTTTCCCAATCCCCGGCGTTCATCGCGCTTTGGATCAGCCGGTCCATGGCCTGCAAATAACGCTCGTGATAGTACTGACCCTCCGCGATAAAAAATTCCTCGACCGCTTCGTTCTCAAAGTAGCGTCCCTGGTAGAGTCGGGCAGCATATTCCAGTGCGTTTGGGTCGGAGGAACGGCAGAGCTCGTCGAAGCGCGGCGCGTCGATACTGATGCCGATATTCGGGTTCAGCATATACTGGCTGCCGCGCCGCAGCACAAAAACTGGCTTTGCGCCTGCGGGTCTGTCCGGTTCAAGCGCCTGGTTCAGGCTGCTGAGAACAACCTTCAGGTTGTTGGAAGCGGTGGTCGGTTCCGCGTCCGGCCATAGGACCAGAGTGAGTTGGTCGCGGCTCAACCATTTTCCCCAATTCCCGACCAACACCTGCAAAAGCTGGCGGGACTTTTCGCGTTTCCAGTCGGCCGCTTCCAGCAGTGTTGTGCCGCGCCAGACGACAAACTCACCGAAAGTTTTTATACGCAAGGTATAGCCAGGGTGGTACTCCAGGTTCGCCGCGCCTGTTTCCTCCAGAATTTGCTGCGTAAGCGTGGGCTGTATCCCCTGCCGCTGTGCTTGAAGCAGCAGCGGCAGAAAGACCATCGGATTATCCCCACCGAGCATGGTCGGCTTGGTCAGCAGGAATTGATACTGGTGCTGATGGATAAGCGCCAACGCCTGTTCAAGATAGAGCCACATTGAACTTTCATAACCCTGATGGAGCGCGCAGTGAGCCAGCCACAGCAGCGCTGCCGAACGGGAAAGCTCATCCCCGGCGCGGGATGCAATGGATTCCGCAATCGAAAGCTCGCGGTTTGCCTCTTCGTATGCCCCAAAGATTGCCATGCTGGCGCCCAGCGAGAGTCTCACCATCATCCCGATCCAGATATCACCGGAACTGTTGGCAATGGAAAGCGCTTCCTCTGCAACTTTGCGGGCTTCTTCCAGTCTTCCGGAAAACCCGAGCAGGCGGCACATACCCCATAAGGGTTCCACATGAATTCTGGCGATATCCACAGCCCGCATAGAATCTTCGTAAAGCTTACTGACTTCTTTATACTCGCTTTCGTCGTCGGCGAAAGACCGCCTGAGCTGCAGCGCGTGACCCAAGCGCATGAAACCAACGCTGCGCACGAAGATGGAGCGGTAGTGCTGCCCGATTTCAATCCCGCGCTGGGCGTAGCTCAAGGCTTTATCCAGCTCGCCGTTGAAGGAATAGAATAGGGAGAGCAACAGCGAAGCTTCACGGTGGAAACGCTGCGGACGGCTCAGTTGCATGGTTTCCATCGCGTTTTCCAGGTCGGGGGCTGGCTCCAATTTCTGCAAGAGTTGAATCCCCTCTTGTATGCGGCCGGTGCGTAAATACAAGCGCGCCTGAATAAAATCGTTCTCCTCTGAGTCGCTGCGCGAAAACTCTCTGGAGCGCTGCAAGCTCTGCTCGGCCTGCTCCATTTCACCCTGATTGACCTGGTTCTCTGCCATCTGCGTCAGCAATTCCGCGATCTCCTGGCGGTTCTCAGCCGGGTCGAGCAGCGCCAGCGCGCGGTGGAGGAGTTGGTTGGCATTTATTGGCCGGATAGTATCCAGGTAAACCTGTGCCTGCCCGCGCAGCGCCAGGCTGACGCCCCACTGGTTGCCGCCTTGCTGGTATCCACGCTGGGCGGTGCGGTAATCTTCCAGCGCCATCTCAAAGAAGCCGTTGTAGCGGTCCACTTCCCCGGAAAGGAAGTTCACGTAGGGGTACTGCGCCCGCTGGGAATCCGGATACTGCTCAATCCAGTAGCGCAAGCTTTCGTGACGGTTGGTGAGGATAAAATCTTTCCCGACGTCTTCCAGAATATGGTTGATCTGCGGATAATCGCCGACCTTGAGCATATGCCCGATGGCGCTTTCCCAATACTGATGCGCGGCATAGTAGCTGCCAATTTTGCGGTGAAGTTCCCGTTCAAGTTCGGGGCTTGTGCTCAGGTGGTTTTCCAGAAATTCCCGGAACATATGATGATAGCGGTAAACTCCCGGGCGCAGCTTCTCCAGGAAGAGACCCGATCGGTAAAGTTCTGTCAGAATGTCGATGCTGTTCTGGCTGTCCATCAGGAAGTCGCAAGTCTCTGTGTCCAGGAAGGACAGGACAGAAGTCTTGAGCAGGAAGTTCTGATACTCCGGCGGCTGGTTTTCCAGGACCTCCTCCGCCAGGTAAGCGAACAGATTTTTGCGCGATTCGCTCTCCTCTTTCAGCATTTCCAGCACAGTCCCCTGCGGCTGTCCTTTTAGCGACTGCCAGACCATCTGTAAGCCGATTACCCAGCCTTCGGTGCGTTGAATCAGCTGTTCCACTTCTTCCCGGTTCAGCTCCAGCTGGTATTGGGAGCGGAACAGCCTTTCGACTTCCTCGGGGGTAAAGGTCAGGTCGCGTTTGCCGAGCTCCAATACTGTACCCTTGGCGCGCCAGCGGTGCATTGAGGGAAAATCGAGCGCTCGGCGCGTTGAAAAAATCACATGCAGCGAGCGCGGCAGGTGTTCTATGAACCAGTTCAACAGGTTCAGGATAGCCGGAGACTGATCCACGGACTGCACATCGTCCAGCACCAACAGACAGCGCTCAGGAAGGCGCTTGGCAATGGCATTCACGAGCGCGATCAGCCCGTCCGTTGGTTCGGAATCGGGCGTATTGAGGATGCGCAGCGCTTCTGCTCCCATTCCGAAGCCGTGCTGATTGAACGCCGTGTAGAGGTTCATCAGGAACACGGTAGGGTCGCGGTCGTCCGCGGAGACTGAAAACCAGAATACGGGAAAATCCAATTGTTCAATGAAGGTCAGCAGGGAGGTGCTTTTGCCATACCCGGTGCCGGCCTGCAGAATAGTGGCAGGGTATTCCAGAGAACCGCGCAGCAAAGCGGTGACGCGCTCGCGGGGAAGGATGTTAGAGCGCTGGGCAGGGGGGGCCAGCCGGCTGAGGATAATCAGACTGCGGTTGCTCATAAGATTATTTTACCAGCCTGAACCGACCCAAGCCTGAAGTGAGCCTGATTGCCCGGCTGACCAAGGCGGCGCGAGAGAAATAGCCCTGGGGTCCTGTACCTGAAACCGGGAAGACAAGCGTGGAAGTGAAAAAATGCCGGCTGTGGAACGCACACCGGCAGTTTGCCTAATACCTCTGCTCGTCCGCTTATTTCTTCTGGTTAATTTCCGCCAGGACTTTGGTAACCATCTCGGTGGTTAAGCCTGCGCTCTTGGCTTGCGGCATTTCCAGCAGGGACTGCAGGGTTTTGCCCTTGGCCAGCATGATTAGCGGGTTCTTGGTGATGCCCGGGACGTAGCGTTCGATGACCTGGACGGCGCGCGGGTCCTTTAATAAATCGCCCACTTTTGTCAGAATTGTGTAAGCCATATTTCTCCTTTTTAAACATTTTTGTAATAAATTGTAGCGTGTTTTTCCACTCCTTCCAAACCATATGAAAGCTTTACGGTCAGGAAAGTTCTCTGTCGGCTGCTCTTACTAAAAGCAAGCCGCGCTGACAAGGACAGTGGGAGAGGCTTGAATTTATTTACGCGTATTGATTCGGTTGGTAAGAAGTGAAAATAATGAGTCAAATATATTGACATTGCCTCTGGTTTGTTCTACTATATATATAGTCCTATTACCTGTAACTATTGTCTAACGCCATCTAACATCTGGAATACTCATTAATGATCCGAGTTCGCGCAATGTAAGTGCGTATCTGTTCAACTATCCTGTTACAACACGTTTCTTCAGACGTGTCAGTTTGGTAAGAATCTACTAATAACATGGAGGAAAAATGTCTGCAAAGCGTATTTGGATTGTGTTGGCGTCAGCGCTGCTTCTGATTGCGCTGACAGTGGTTACTGTGATCGCGGGTCCGTTTTCCCAGGCATCGAGTGAAGACGGCGTAACCTATGAGGAATGGCGAGGCTCAGTGGATACGATCATCGGGGATGACCCGGACGAGCCTGGGTATACCGGAGTGGAAGTAACCAGCCCCGATGTTCCAGAGAGCTCAGAAGGGGAGAGCGACCTGGAAACTTTACCCGCTGAACCGGGAAGCGAAGGGGAGTACCGTCCGGATGAGGTGAACCCTCAGGCGCTGGAAGCTGAACCGACCTGGTCGAGTTTTTATTATGACTTCTCAGCAGGCGCGACATTGCGCCCACGCGCCAGCCTGACGAACTGGGCATACGCCAGCGGGGGATGTATCTACCCTTCAAAAGGTTCTGATCTGTTCACGCTGCCTCTCAACCTGCCCGAGGGTGTCCGGATTGATTACCTGAGACTCTATTATTACGATGCCTCCACGGTTAACGACTCCACAGCCTGGATTACCATTTACGATGGCGCTGGGGGGGTCTCTGACTTAATTTCCGTCAGTTCCACCGGTTCAGGAGGATATGATTATATTATCAGTGACTTCTTAGGCCACGTAGTGAATAATGAGGACTATGCCTACGTGCTGAATTACGCGAATGGCACCCAGAGCAACCTCGTTCGTTTGTGTGGGCTGCGCGTCGCGTACCGGCTGCCCTAATCCGGCTTTCCGCATCCTGTAGAAAATGAGGTGTTAAATGAAACAATCATTTGGATGGAGAATTCTGGTAATAGGGATTTTACTGGCCGTGCTGCTCAACGCAGTCCCGACCGGTACTGTAAAAGCGGCCCAGACTTCGTATGAAGTTTTCTCGCTGCAAATCCACCTGCCCGAAGGCGCGACAATTGAGTGGCTGCGCTTGTACTACTACGACAGCAACCCAGGCGCGAACTCCACTGCCTGGATTACTGTCTATGATGGAGCTGGTAATACCACAGACCTGATTAATGTCCAGTCTGCTGGCTCCTCTGGATACGGTCAATCTCTCAGTACAGAATTTTCACATGTTGTGGACAACAGCCTCTATACTTATGTGCTCAATTGGCGTCCTTACGAGTTAGACAGTCGCATGCGTCTGATGGGGATGCGCGTAGCTTATATCCCTTCTGGCGGTACACTCTATTCTTACATCCACGTAGCCGGCTGCACCTTCACCCCGCGGAGCAGCACCCTTGAGTGGCGCTATCCCATGGCTGGCGGCGTGTACGCCACCAGCTGGGACCACTTCCTGCCCTTCCTGAGGAAGTAAAGCTGGCGAGGTTTGGGTTTTAACCCGGTATTGGGAGAAAGCTTCCCTCCGACCGTATGAGAATCGAGCCCTGACAGCGGCCTGGATGCGAGCCGCTGTCTCGTTGTATGTCAAGGTGATTATTTGTGAATAAGTAAATTCTTTGAAAAATCAAAAACCTGCTCTTGCTCGGCTAACAAAGAGTAAGCATTGCCATAACCTTTCGCCGTGAATTCCCGGTGACCATCCCACATAGTGATGGATGAGCAAAGTGGGGACACGATGGTCGGGACAGGCATAGGCTTGCTGGAAGCGGAAGAGCCCGATGTTGGCAAAGGGCGTGAAGCGACAGGATAAGAAGGCTAATGCCCGATTTTTGTGTTTGTACAAACTACCAGGCGGAAGAATTTTGGCTATCCGCCTGGTTTTCTTTATAATCCATCTTGATAGTTTCATAAGAGAAATGGCCCGGCAGAAGAAATGCTGTGCTAATTAGTGAGAAAAGGATTCCAATGAACAACAGGAAAAGCACCCCAAATTCCCGTCGAAAAGCACTCCCTACCTGGGCATGGCTGCTAATTGCAGCCGCTGCCGTAGGGCTTGTTTTTCTCTTGATGCCGCGGGGCGATGCCAACAACGGGAAATTGCCGCGTGAGGTCAGCGTCCAGGAGGCGGCGGCGCTGCGGGAAGAGGGCGCGTTTATTTTGGATGTGCGCGAACCGAACGAATGGGAGCAAGGGCATATCGAAGGGGCCACCTTGATACCCCTTGGTCAGCTTTTGCAGCGCTCCGGGGAGCTGCCCGCCGACCAGACGATTGTAGTGGTCTGCCGTTCAGGGAATCGCAGCGCGCAGGGCAGAGATATTCTGGAAACTGCCGGCTTCAAGAGCGTCACGTCTATGGCTGGTGGAATGAATGACTGGCAGGCGCAGGGTTACCCTGTGGTGACAGGTCCATAAATGTTTTGATACCTCTAAAAAACGGGATACCAGCGCGGTATCCCGTTTTTGTTGTTTCGCACGAGTTTTGAGGTTATAAGCGCCATGCGCGTGGTCTGAAGCTGACAAGCACGACCGCACGCGCTGGCAATCAGCCAAATACTGAAAAATCATAAGGCGGCAGCTTTATTGCTCCGTTTTCTCCCGGCTGCGCCCTGCCAAACAGACTTTTTTTGGCGCCGAGGTTGTTTTGCTGTGCGGCCCAGGCGCTTACCTTCTGCTCCTGTTCGCTGAAATTCGCCATAATGACCAGCCGGCGTGAGCCCTGGTTGGAACGGGCGTACATCAGCACCGCGCTGCTGCCGCTTTCGATGGCTTCCAGTTCACCGCCAGCCAATTCAGGATGCTCCTTGCGGAAAGCAATGATGGCTTGCATGTTGGCGTAAACGCGGCCCTCCACGCTTGTCGGTTTGTGCCGGCGCGCGTATCTTTGCGCGTCCGCGGCAGGGCGGTGTACCCAGCGGCTGTCATCCTTGTGCGCCGGGTTTTCCAGGTAGCTGTAGTCATTCAGCATGCCGATTTCATCCCCCAGGTAAATCAGAGGGATTCCTCCGAGCGTCATCACGACATCATACAAGAGCGCGATGCGGCCGACCGCCAGTTCCACTTCGGCCGGGCCTTCTTCCGCCAGCGCTTTTTCCAGCCCAGCCAGCGAAGCGCAGGTGCCGGAGATGCGGCAGTCACCCGTTTTCGGGTTCTCCTGAAAGGGCAGTCCGCGGGCAAAGCTGCCGGGGAAGCGCCCGCGGTAAAACTCATTCAAAAAGCGCCGGTGGTCGCTACCGTTAATCCCCAGCCGGGCGGCATCGAGGTCGTCAAAAGTCCAGCCGATATCATCGTGGCAGCGCACGTAATTAACCCAGGCGGTGTGAGGATGAATGGCAAAACGGCTGTGCAGCGCCTGCTGCAGCAAATCGACGTTGCGTGTAGCCATTGTGTTCCAGAGCAGCGCCATGACCAGTGGATTGTAGGAAAGCTGGCATTCTTCCGGCGAGATGTATCGCACAACTTCATCCGGATGGACGATTGCTTCCGATTTAAACAGCATGGATGGCGCGACGATGCGGGTGAGAGCGTTGAATCCCTGCAGAATCATGTGCGCTTCGGGCAGGTTTTCGCAAGCAGTGCCGAGCTCTTTCCAGATGAACGCGACTGCGTCCAGCCGGAATATTTCCACGCCCTGGTTCGCCAGAAAAAGCATTTCGCCAGCCATATGGTTGAACACATCCGGGTTGGCGTAATCAAGGTCCCACTGGT
>JBCFBH010000001.1:7179-27946 GCA_038562595.1 Anaerolineaceae bacterium | reverse complement strand
AAACGTGGTCCAGACCCATTTTTGCAGGCTTTCAAACCAGGTGAACGCCCCGGGGTGTTCGTCGGGGAAGATTTCACGCAGGTTGCGTTCGTATAAATCCGGGATGCTGCGGTCGGGATAGATGCCGTACATCGCTTCGAAGCGGGCTTCGCCGGCCTTGGCGCGTTCCGCCCATTCGTGTTCGTCGGCGGTATGGTTGATAATCAGGTCGAGTACCAGGCTGATGCCTTCCTCCCGCAGAGCGCGGGAAAGCTGCGCCAACTGTGCCATAGTACCGAGTGGGGGGTGGACTTCCCGGAAGCTGCTGATGGCATAGCCACCGTCGTTTTCGCCTTCGGGCATGCGGAAAAGCGGCATCAGGTGCAGATAAGTGAGCCCCAGCTCTTTGAAGTACGGAATCTTCGCCCGGATGCCGTCCAGATTTTCGGCAAAGAGATCTACATAGCAAACCCCGCCGACCATGGTGTTGGATTGGTACCAGAGCGGGTTCACCTCGCGTTCAGCATCCAGCGCGCGCAGGTCGGCCGGTCGCGCGAAGGCCGCGCGCAGCAGTTCGGTCAGCAGGGCTTCCAGGTGATAGAAAAAATCGTAGCGCGCTGCGTACAGATGGTGGTAGAGCCGGAAGAGCGCTGGAAAGTGCGCTCCCAGGCGCTGGTTGAAGGCCAGCCAGGCTTGCGGGTCCGCCGCGATCTCTTCAACGAAGCTTGATTGAAGGCGCGGCAGCAGCTTATCCAGACTATTGACAGCTTCAGTATTCAGGTTAAGCTCCCCGTGAATCATATGCCTGCCTCCGCTGCGGCTTGCTGCGCCAGCGCGAAGGCTCCGCAGACCCCCGCGCGCGAGCCCAAGCCCGGGGGAACGATGTAGCTGTCCATATGCTTTAGAATTGCTTCGGAGTTGACGTAATGATTCAGGTAAGCCAGCGTTTTTGTGCGCACCAGCGGGAGCAGCGCGGGCTGCTGCGGCACGCCGCCGCCCAGGATGAGGCGCTGCGGTGAAAAGCTGCAGATAAAGCCCTGCATCGCGCGGGCGATGTAATGTGCTTCCAGATCCCAGGCCGGGTGGTCCGGCGGCAGGGTTTCCGCGCGCTGCCCCCAGCGCTTTTCCATGGCGGGTCCGCTTGCCAGCCCTTCAAAGCAGTCCCTGTGGAAGGGGCAGCTGCCGGGGAAGGGGTCTTGCGCGTAGTCATGAGGGAGTGGGATATGGCCCATCTCCGGATGGATCAAGCCGTGCAGGAGTTTGCCCTCCACCATCGCGCCGCCGCCCACGCCTGTCCCGACCGTGAAATATAGAAAAGTGGACAGACCTTGCGCCGCGCCCCAGCGCCATTCACCCAGAGCCGCGCCGTTCACGTCGGTATCAAAAGCAATAGGCACTGGCAGCGCTGAGCGCAGAGCCCCAACAACATCCGCGCCAGTCCAGCCAGCTTTGGGGGTTGCCAGGATGCGCCCATATGTGGGGGAGCCGGGGTCCGGGTCTAGCGGGCCGAAGCACGCGACGCCCAGCCCGGAGAGCGGACCAAGCGCGCGGATTTGCTCCTCGAAAAAGGCGATTGCGCGGCTAAGCGTCTCCTCCGGGCTTGTGGTTGGGAAGCGTGTTTCCGCCAGGCTTTCCCCCTCCGCGCTGCCTACCGCGCACACAAACTTGGTTCCACCACCTTCGATGCCGCCAAAAATGGGAGTTTTCATCGTCATTCCTCCACAGAACAGCAGGTTTTCCGCCTGTCTGTTGAATTGTTCTCGTTCTTAGCCGTTCACGCTGCTTCAGAGCGCTGCTCAACGGAACTGTGCCAGTTGCGTGAGGAGCAGCCGGGCTTATTCCTTGTCCGAGCCGAGATACTGCGGCCGGGGAGCGTTCGGTCCCAGCGGTCTGTTCGGCAGGTCCGGACCGACCGGCTTGAACCACCTAAAGCCGTACGGCGGCAGACGGTAATCTCCCGGGTGAACCAGTTCGCCCGTCAGCAAATCCTCGAATGCAGCAGCGGTCTCCGGGATCCAGCCGTGGATTTCGGTATCCGTGAGGTTGTTCAGAACCACCACGCGCTGCCCTTCAAATTTGCGCTGATACGCGGCTACCGTCTTCGGGTTGGGAGAGAAATCCCGCCAGGCGAAATCGCCCCAACCGAACAAGGCGTGCTGTTTGCGCACCGCGATCAGATGCCTGATGCGGTTCAGGAGAGAATCCGGGTCCGCCACCTGCGCGGCGACATTCACCCGCGCGCAGCCGTACTCGGGGTCCGAAATCACCGGCGCGTAAAACTTTTCCGCGGGGGCTTCCGAAAAACCAGCGCTGGGGCTGGCATCCCACTGCATGGGCGTACGGACGCCGTTGCGGTCTTCCAGCCAGATATTATCGCCCATGCCAATCTCATCGCCGTAATACAGGAAAGGCGAACCACCCATGGTCAGCAGCAGCGAGTACATCAGCAAAATTTTGCGTTTATCATTGTCCAGCAGGGGGGCTAAGCGCCGACGGATGCCCATGTTCAGGCGCATGCGCTTCTCTGGCGCGTAAACCTCCCACATCCACTGGCGCTCTCCCGGGGTCACCATCTCAAGGGTCAGCTCGTCGTGGCAGCGCAGGAACGTGCCCCATTGGCAGTTGCCAGGCAGCTGCGGCGTGCGCTCCAGAATTTCCTCGATCGGGCTGCGGTCGCCGCGCGCAAGCGCCATAAAGAGACGCGGCATCAGTGGAAAATGGAAATTCATGTGCATTTCATCGCCGCTGCCGAAGTAGTGAATAACGTCTTCCGGCCATTGATTGGCTTCGGAAAGCAGCAGAGTACCCGGCTTATATTGCTCCACAAAGGTGCGCAGACGCTTGAGGAAAACATGCGTTTCTGGCAGATTCTCGCAATTGGTGCCCTCACGCTCGAACAAATAGGGCGGGGCGTCCACGCGGATGCCGTCGGCTCCCTGGTCAATCCAGAATTTTACGGTCTGCAGCATTGCTTCCTGGACGGCCGGGTTGTCGTAGTTCAGATCCGGCTGGTGATGAAAGAAGCGGTGCCAGAAATACTGCTTCCGCAGGGGGTCGTAAGTCCAGTTGGACTTTTCGCTGTCCACGAAGATGATGCGCGCGTCCTGATACTTTTGGTCTGTATCGCTCCAGACATAATAATCGCGGTATTTTTCGTGCTCCGGATGCATAGGATCGCGCGAAGCCTGGAACCAGGGATGCTGGTCGGACGTGTGGTTTGGCACCAGTTCGACCAGAATTTTCAGCGAGCGAAGATGCGCCTGCGTCACTAACTCCTGAAAATCCTGCATGTTCCCATACATGGGGTGAATTCCGCAGTAATCGCTAACATCATAGCCGTCATCGCGCAGTGGGGAGGGGGAAATTGGCAGCAGCCAGACGGTATCCACTCCGAGGTAGCTCAGGTAGTCCAGCTTTTCAGTGACGCCTTTCAGGTCTCCCCAACCGTCGCTGTTGCTGTCCCGGAAGGCGCGCACGTAAAGCTCATAAAAAATGTCATTCTTGTACCAGAGGGCAGAATTTGTCATCGTCAATTCCTTGAGGAGCGCATTACTCTGTGCAATTTGTATCGTTGTCAAGGGCTTAGGCAGCTTGCGAAGCCTGCTTCTCACCAGCAATTTTAGAAGGACAAGGGCTTGTCACCTTCCGCGCAGTCAATGAGACCGATTATGTCCTGCATCATGCTAATCCGCAGATGAACACCATCAGATTCTTCACTGCGTTCAGAATGACAAAGATTTGTCACTCTGAGCGCAGTCGAAAAGCCTTATTTAGATGTACAGGCGGCTTGTGCTGTAAACTCCGCACGAAACCGCATGTTCAATATCGTTTTTAGCCCTTTACAGAGCCAGCCATCAGCCCACGCACGAAGTAGCGCTGCAGGCCGAGGAAGACCGCCAACGGCAAAATCATGCTGATGAATGCCGCGGCCGTCATCAGATGCCAGTCCTGACCTTTTTCACCGACCAACTGAGCGACCGCGATGGTCACGGTCTGGTTCTTTTCTCCAAGGAACACCAGCGCGACCAGGTAGTCGTTCCACAGCCACAAAAACTGGAAGATGGCAAAGGATGCCAGCGCGGGCACGGAGAGGGGCAGAATCAGGTTGATGAAGATCGTGAAGTTTGAAGCCCCATCAATATACGCGGATTCCAGCAATTCCCTGGGAATGGTGCTGATGTAATTGAAGAGCAGGTAGGTCGCCAGCGGTAAGCCGAAGCCGGTATGCGCCAGCCAGATTCCGAGGAAGGTTCCGTTTAATTCCAGCGACACATAGTCCTGCAGAATAGGGACCAGGGCGATTTGCAGCGGCACAACCAGCAACGCGACGATAATCGTGAAGATGATGTTCCTGCCCGGGAATTCCAGCCAGGCGAAGCCAAAGGCGGCAAACGCAGCAATCAGAATCGGGATGATCGTGCCCGGAATAGTGACCGCCAGAGAGTTCAGGAAAGCCCCGCCCAGGTTGTTGCCCGTGCGGGTAATGGTCTGACCTTGGGCGTTCTTATAACTTATCGTTTTCCCGGTTAGCACGTCCTCATAGTTTTTGAGGGTCAGGTTGGTAGCAAAGCCTACCCACTTGTTTTCAGAAATAATCATAGTGCGGGTGCGTTTATTACCGTACCAGGTCGCTTTGGTGCCGTCCTCAAGCTGAATACCGCGCTGCCATTCCTGGAAAGTCGCCGTTTTGCCGCCGTAAGCGATGGGGCCATCCACGTTCACGCTCTCCGGGATGACGACGCGGGAGATTTCCACGTCTTCTTTGTGCGGAAAAACGTTCCACCAACCATTTCTGAAGATTTCATCGCTGGGACGAAAAGAGGTAATCAGGATGCCCAGGATTGGGATCATCCACATCACGCAAATGATAATCAGAACGAAATTCGTCCAGAAGTTTTGCGCGGTCTTTTGGGATCTTTGACTCTTAGCCATTAGAACCCCCTTCGCTGTTGATTGAACGAGCGCACATTGTTGATAATCACCGGGGTAACCAGCAGCAGTAGTACGATAGCAATCGCGGAGGCTCTGCCCGCGTTGTTATAGGTGAAGCTCTGCAGGTAGAATTCGTTAGCAATCACATTGGTGCCGTTATTTCCGCCGGTCATCACGCGTACGATATCGAACGTCTTCAGGCTGAAGATGATGATTGTGGTGGTAACAGTCAGCAGGGTGCCCCGGATATATGGAACGATGATGCTGAAGAATATCTTGAATTCGTTCGCACCATCGATACGGGCAGCCTCAAGCAGTTCCGCGGGCACGCCCTTAATCGCGCTGGAGAGAATCACCATGGCGTAACCTGTTTGCAGCCAGACCATGATGACAATCAGGAAGAAGTTATTCCAGGGCGTCAGGTTCAACCAGGGCTGCGGGGTGCCTCCCAGAGCAATGACCACAGCATTTAACAAGCCGATTTCTCGGATGCCGATGCCCGTGCCCTTGTAGGTATAAATGAATTTCCAGATTACACCCGCGCCCACAAAAGACAAGGCATAGGGTGTAAAGATAATGGATTTATACAAAACCTCTGCTTTGGAACGGTCTGCCAGCGTGGCAATCAACAGTCCGAAGGCTACGCTAAAAAACGTTCCGAACACCAGCCAGAGCAGGTTGTTGCGGAAAGTCTCCAGCATGCGCGGGTCGGTGAAGGCAAACTTATAATTCTCCAGTCCGACCCACTCGGTTCCAAGATAATTCCGGAAACTGGCAACTAACGAGCGTACCACCGGAACAGCCAGGAACCAGCCCATAATCACCACGGCGGGCCCGACAAACACAAAAGGTTGTAAGGTCTTCGAGATTTTTTTGGGGAGTTTCATGACCAGCCAGTTGGTCACGACGTACAGCAGTGCGACACCGCCAACACCCCAAACAATCGCCACGAGCACCTGCACGATTTGGGGCGCTGCCGCCCGTTGTAGGAATAAATACCCCTGCCATAAAACCAGAAACGTAATCGCCGGTACCAGAACGGAGATTAACAATTGTCCAATCGCCGTTCCAAACCAGGCAAGTATTTTCGTAATTGGATTGTTGGCGCCGGGGCTATTCGTTTGGGTAAAACTCATTCCAACACCTCCTCAGCCAAGCTTTAATAGGGGGTTGGAGAGCAGGCGGGTAAGTACCTGCTCTCCATTTATCAAGTTATGTCAACCTGACAGCTTACTGCGGCCAGGACGCATCGATCTGCCTCAGGGCTTCTTCACGGGTGATGGAGCCGCTGACGTAGTCGGTCATGTACTTCCAGAAGGTGCCAGCGCCTACCGCACCGGGCATCATGTCAGAGCCGTCGAAGCGGAAGGTGGTCGCATTGCGGATGGTTTCGGCAACGCCGCGGGTCACGGGATCCACGTACCAGTCCAGTGAAGCGTCGTTGTGGGTCAGGATAGCGCCGCCGCTCTCAACCCAAACCTTGAGGGATTCGCCGGTTGAGAAGTACTGGATGACTGCGCGCACTTCCGGTCTGTCATTGAAGACAGCGTAAATGTCGCCAGCGCCCAGGACGGGCTTGCCATATTCTTCCTTGATGCCGGGCAGGTAGAAGAAGCTGTAATCTTCACCAGCGACGGCTTCTTCGGGGAAGAAGGTGGTCACAAAGTTGCCCTGGCGGTTGAACCAGCACTTGGGCGGATCTTCGAACATGGGCTTGGGGGCATCACCAAAGTTGATGGTGGGGATGGCAGCGCGGCCGCCGTATACATAGGCATCGTTGAACCAGATGGCTTCGATGTAGTCGAGGGCTTCGTTCACTTCAGGTGAATCGAACTTGAGTTCGCCAGCCACCCACTTATCATAGTTTTCTCCGCCAGCAACGCGCAGCATCAAGTCTTCAATCCAGTCGGTCATGGTCCAGCCAGTCGCAGCGCCGGATTCAATACCGATACACCAGGCGGTGTCGCCGTCATCGGCAATTTGCTGCGTGAGGGCCATCATCTCATCCCAGGTCTCGGGCACTTCGTAGCCAGCGGCATCGAAAGCTTTCTTGGGATAGAAGACGAAGGATTTACCATTGGCGCGGGCCCAAATGCCGGCAACAATTTCGCCGTTGGGGCCGGTCATCTTGGCAAGATCCTGCCAGGCATCGCTGTAGTTCGTCTTAATCCAATCCGGATTGATTAGAGTATTCATATCGATGGCATAGCCCTTTTCCACGGCGTATTTCAACAGACCGGGCTGCGGGTAGTCAACGATATCGGGGCGGTCGCCGCCATCCAGACGAATGTTGATGTTGGCTTCAAATTCCTTGGAGCCTTCGTACTGGATGTCAATGCCGGTTTGCTCTTCAAACGCCTTGATGGAGTCGTTGAACACGACCTCATCCTGATCGGTGAAGGGACCAGCCATGGTGACAACTTTGCCACTGTACTGACCGGCGTAGGCGTTTGCCAGTTCCTGTCCCTGGGGCAGCGCGGCTACGGTTTCGCCAACGGGCTCTTCAGCGGCCGGAGCTTCGGTGGCAGTAGCGCAGGCTGCCAGTACAAGGCTGGCGACAAGCATAATTGCGATGCTTGCCCAAATCATATGCTTTTTCGATCTCATTGTTTCTCCTTTTTGAAATTAGGGTTTCAAATTACGTGAAATGGACGAGTTTCTCTCCTTGGTGATGTTTCCGGCTCCTTTCTATCTCACTCGTGGATTGGCGGGAGATTAGCTCAGTAGGCAACAAAATAAATCGGTCAGCGAGCGGTTCGCCCTTCATCAGGTGCATGAGAAGGCGGCAGCTCTGCCGTGCAATTTCATTTGCCGGCACACGAACCGACGTTAATCCCGGAAAATAATGTGCAGCTTCGGGGATATCGTCAAAACCTACAATCGAAATATCCCCTGGGATCGTGAGCCCTGCTTCGTGGATGGCGGCCAATGCGCCCAGAGCAACCGCATCGCTACCGGCGAAAACCGCCGAAAAATTGCTGCCGCTGCCCAAAAGGTTCCGCATGGCTGCATATCCGCTGGCTGAGTCAAAATCCGCTTCCTGGATAAGATTTTCATCTATGTTCAGACCTGCATCCATCAGAGCCTGACGGTAACCCTGCAGCCTCTGGCTGGCTGAGGTGTAGCTGAGCCTGGCATTGGTGATGCAGGCGATGCGCGTATGTCCAAGCGCTATTAAATGATTAACAGCCATATGTGCCGCCGCGCAGTTGTCAATGTCCACAAAAGGCAAATTGGAGCCAGGCACCTGCCCCATAATGACGCAGGGTATTCCCAATTGTTCCAGAGCCTTCAGCCCGGGGTCGTCAAATCGCGGCGTGAGCAAAATCATCCCGTCGATGTGCTTTGCCTGGGTAAGGTTCAGGTAGGTATGGGTTTGCTCCCCAGGCTCCACCCATTCAATCAGCAGGCTGATTTGTTTCTCCTTGACCACGTCCAGTAACCCGCCGATAATCTGGGGGAGGAAGTTGTCCGCTGCGATGTAGTGGGGGTCGCGGGTCATGATCAGGCCGATTGCTTTTGCCTGCTTGGACGCCAGCGCCCGCGCAGAAGCATTCGGATAATAGCCCAGCTGATGGGCTGCCTCTCGGACCTTTTGGCGGGTTTCCGGCCGGACGAAATGCTGCTTGTCGTCGTTGAAGACGAACGAAACAGTCGTGCGCGACACTCCCGCCAGTTCAGCAACATCGTGACTTGTGACCCTTTTTTCCATGCGCCACCAAAAGAAGGAATCTATTAACGCGTGTTAATGAAACTTTAATGAGTATAGCACATCTGCGCAGCTTGTCAACGAATCAAGCAACAATCAAGCAACAAGGAGATGTCACCTGTTGCAGTGCAGTGGCTTTAGGCTGCTTGCGAGCGCTTTCTCAAGCCCGCACCCGGATGCCGGCCTCAGATTCAGCTGTGCCGATTTCCCATACGGGGAGGGCGGCGGTTTGCGCGGACTCGTGGAAAGCGCTCAGTTTGTCATCCGGAACTGCGAGCAAAAGTCCACCGCTCGTTTGAGGATCAAACAGAAGCATGCGCATGGAATCCGGGATTTCATCTGCGAATCGAATCCCGGGTCCAAAGTAAAGTCGGTTGTCGCTGGCGCCGCCCGGAAAAGTGTAGATTTGCGCGAATTTCAGCGCACAGGAAATGAGGGGTATGGCTTTCGTGACCAGCTGTGCGCCGCATCCGGAGGCTTTGGTCATCTCGGAAAGGTGCCCGAGTAATCCAAAGCCGGTGATATCCGTTGCCGCGCGCAGTCTGCAAGTGCCAGCAAGCTCTCCCGCGGCGCGGTTCAGTGTTTTCATCCAGCCTGTGAGTTCGGCGAGCTCCGCTTCAGAAACAAGCCCGCGTTTGAGGGCGGTGGAGGTGACGCCAAAACCCAGCGGCTTGGTCAGGAACAGATGGTCGCCGGGGCGTAAGCCGCCTTTGATAAGCAGCGCGTCGGTCTGCAGCATTCCAAGCACAGCCAGGCCGAATTTGGGTTCTTTATCCTGAACAGTGTGCCCACCGGCAATAATCACGCCTGCTTCGTGGGCTTTTTCCGCGGCGCCGCGCATTATTTCCGTGCTGATTTCCACCGGCAGGTCCGGGGGCAGGGCAGCGATGTTCAGCGCCAGGAATGGCTTCCCTCCCATGGCGTAGACATCCGAAAGGCTGTTCGCCGCGGAGATAGCGCCGTAGTCATAGGGGTCATCCACAACCGGAGTGAAAAAATCGGTGGTGAAAACAAGCGAACGCGTCTCGTCCAGCTTCCACACAGCCGCATCGTCGGCAGAATCCAAACCAACCAACAGGTCAGGGTAGTCTGCTGGTGAAAAAACTGTCTTCAGGGGGCGCAGCACCTGCGCCAGCGTTTCCGCGTTCAGCTTCGAAGCTCAGCCAGCGCAGCTGGATAGCGTCGTAAGGCGGATTTTTTTCCCTGAATTGGGAATATCGCTCGCGTCCATAGTCTCATTCTACCCTAATGCCGTGCGCCGTGTGCTCGCATTGCGCGGGTTGGCGCTTTTTCCGCCGCTTCTCCCGCCGGCTGTTTGTTTTTTTATTTTGCTTGCTTGGGTTCCGGGTAAAAATGGCGTAGAAAGTGGGCAATCTGGTCCTGCCAGAAGAACCAGTCATGAATTCCGTCTTCTTCCACGTAGGTCAGGGGCACGCCTAATTCCAGCGCGCGCTGGTGGAAGATGCGGTTGAGCGGCAAAAGCTCGTCCTGCCTGCCGCAAGAGGCGTACAGGCGTGGGGTGGAGGATGGGTCTCTCGCGGCGTTTTCCAGCCATACCAGGGGATCGTCCTTGCCGCCCGCTACCTGGTGCAGGTCTCCGAATAATTGCGTGAATTCAACGCGCATGGTTTCATCCTCAATTCTTGGATAGAATTGCAGACTCAACACGCCCGAAAAGCTGCCCGCCGCGCAATACAGTTCCGGGCGCAGCAGGGCAGCTTTAAATGCCCCGTAGCCGCCCATGGAAAGCCCTGCGATGGCAGTGTTCTCGCGGTCTAAGTTCAGATGGAACACTTTTGTCAAGTACTCCGGCAGTTCTTCAGTCAGGTAACTGAAATAAGCCTGCCCGTTGCTCATGTCGGTGTACATGCTCCGTCCGCCGCTGGGCATGATGACGGCCAGGTTCAGCTCGCGCGCAAGGATTTCGATGTTGGTATAGCGCTGCCAGGCGCTGGCGTCATCGCTCAGACCGTGCAGCAGATACAAAACCCGGAAATCTGCCAGGGACTTTTCTTTCAGGTTGCCCGGGCTGGGGAGGATTAAGTACAGCGGAAGATTGACCTTGACGCACACCGATGAATGCTCAACACGGAAAAGTGCCATGGGTTACCTGACCTTTATTTCTGGATGAAAGAAGTTTTTGAAAGGATACATATACACTGATTATACCCAAAGCAAGCCGTAGAACTGCTTACACAAGCCGCGCGAAAAAGCGTCAAAATGCGCTATGATTAGCTAACGGTCCTATAGCGAAAGGAAAACAATATGCCGCTTGCTGATGAACTCTCCCATTACGCGTCCATCGTCTCGTGGAAGGTTAAACAACAGACGCAAATCCTGCACATTCAGGCGCAGATTCACGAACTGGAAAGCCAGATAGGAATCCAAAAGACGATGCTGGCGGACAGAACCTATGAGATGTACACGGAAGGCTCTCTGACCGTTGAACCTATCCAGCAAATCTGTGAAAAAATAACCGCCTTAATTGCCCGGAAAGCCGAACATCAACAGGAACTGGAAGCGCTTCGCTCGCAGACCCCTCCGGAAAAGCCGCCAAGCGCGGAAGCATCCGCGGAAGATGCGGCGCCCGCGCAAGCGCAGGAAGCAGCTGGCGAGTGGGTCGCCCCGGAGAACCTTAGTGAAGCTGCTCCACCAGGCGCGCCTGTGGAAACGCGCGGCGAGTGGGTGGAACCGTTCATTAACCCGACGAATCCGCAGGAGCCTCCAACGCAAGAATAGCGCAACATTTATAAGAGGAATGCAAGCATATCGATAAGCGCCTGGGTCTTCCGGGCGCTTCCCCCTTTTTTATCAGTAAGTCACTTTTGGAATCAACAGAGGCGAGTTCTGATTCTCAGCCCGGAAGAATTATCAGGCAAAAATGGTCCGGCGGAGAATCAGCAGGACATTTACGAAACGACCGCGTGCAGCGCGTTTTCAGACGCGTTTAACGTCAATATCAAAGCCGGGAATTTTTGTCTTCCGTTCCAGCCATTTCAGCAGCGCGTTCAGGGCAAAGACCATCAGCAGATACACCACCGCTACAGCCATGTAGCTGGCGATGGGGTTGTAGGTGATAGTGGCGGCGCGTTTGGCTTTTGCCATCAAATCCTGCACGGCAATCAGGAAGACTACCGCGGTGGTCTTGAGCAGCGAGATAGGCTCGTTGGACCAGGAGGGCAGCGCCAGCCTGAGCGCCTGCGGAAGAATGACGAAGCGAATAGTCTGCCAGCGCGAGAGACCAATGGAGCGGCCGGCCATCATCTGCGAGGGACCGATCGCCTGGATGGCTCCCCGCAGGTATTCAGCTTGATAGGCCGCGCTGTTCAGCCCGAGCGCGAGATACGCGGAAAGGGTTTGGGAGAGCGTGATGCCCAGAGAGGGCAACCCATAATAAATCAGAAAGAGCTGGACGAGCAGGGGGGTGCCGCGGAATACTTCAATGTAAGCAGTCGCCGCGCCGCTCAGCCAACGCGGGGCATATACCTTCGCCAGCGACAGGACCAGACCGAGCACGAAGCCCAACGTGAGCCCGACCGCCGTCAATTCCAGCGTGACGCCTGCGCCGCGCACAAAGTCGCTAAAAAATCTCTGCAGAAGCTGCAGCCATTCCATCAGGCTTGCGCTTCTTTCTTCCCGTAGAGTTCTGTGATTTTCCACAGGAACTCACGCGTGCGCTCATTTTTCGGATGGTAGAACAGCGCGTCGGGCGGACCTTCCTCAACGATGCTGCCTTTTTCCATAAAAACAATGCGGTCCGCCACTTCGCGCGCGAAGCCCATCTCGTGGGTCACCACCACCATGGTCATGCCATCCAGCGCCAGCTTGCGCATCACTTCCAGAACCTCGCCAATCAGTTCGGGGTCCAGAGCCGAAGTAGGTTCGTCAAACAGCATTACGCGCGGGTCCATCGCCAGAGCGCGGGCAATCCCGACGCGCTGCTGCTGACCGCCGGAGAGCTGCCCGGGATAATGCCCGGCCCGGTCCGCCAGACCGACCCGCGTAAGTTCTTCCAGCGCTTTGGCTTCCGCCTCTTTTTCCGGCAAGTGTTTTACCCGCTCAAGCCCCAGTTTGACGTTTTCCAGGGCAGTAAGATGGTTGAAAAGCAGGAAGTTCTGGAACACCATGCCGATATGCTGGCGTACGGTGTCTTCATCTGTCCCTTTGGCAGTGATTTCCAGTTCATCCAGCCAGATTTGACCGCCGTCCGGTTTGGTTAGCAAATTCAGACAGCGCAGCAGCGTGCTTTTGCCGGTTCCGCTGGGGCCGATAATGACAATCGTGTCGCCTTCGTTGACGGTCAGGTCGATGTTCTCGAAAATGGTGTTGCTGCCGTAGCACTTGGTCAGCTGTTTAACTGTGAGAATAGGTTTGCTCATCAGAGGCTCCGGGGGCTAAGGGTTGGAGGGAATGGTCAGCTTACGTTCAACCTGCCCCAAAATGCGGTTGGTAATGAAAACAAGCGCGAAATAAATCAACGCAGCCGTAATGTATGCCAGGAAAGGCTCTTGCGTGCTTGCGCTGATAAGCTGCGCCCGACGCAATATCTCAGGCACGCCGATTGCGTACACCAGCGAAGAGTCTTTGATGACAATCGCTGCCTCATTCGACCAGGATGGGATTGCCAGCCGAATCATCTGCGGGAGCACGACATACTGGATAGCCTGCATTTTGGACATCCCGACAGCGCGGGCGGCCATCATTTGTTCACCGCTGACCGAAAGAATCGCGCCGCGGAAAATTTCCAGCTGGTAGGCGCTGCTGATAATGCCCAGAGAAATGGAACCCGCCCAGAAAGGCGAGAGGTTAATCGCTCCGGACATGACGAAATAGAGGATGAACAGCAGCACAATCGGGGGAATACCGCGCAGGACCGTGCTGTATACATCCATGATTTTGCCTGCCAGCTTGCCCCCATAGACTGCCACGAAAGCAAGCACCAATCCAATCAGCAAGCCGGACGGGAGCGCGATCAGCGTAACACCGAGCGTGTACGCGGTGCCAGAGGCGATGTACTGTATGAACCGACTGAAATCCACCGGCTGAGAACCTCCAGGTCCGGGTCTATCTCATGGCAAAAGAAAGGGGATATCCGCAGTGGATATCCCCTTCTGTATGTGCTGCTACTCGCTAAAGTATTTTACAGCCAGAGCCTCGATGAAGCCTTCATCCTGGAGCTCTTTAATGATCCGGTTGATCTCTGCCTGTATGGCTGTGTCTCCGTTGGGAAGCACAATATTGATTGGGCCGGTATAGAGCATGCCTTCATAGATAATCTTGAGGCCGCCGGCCTGCTGAATGATCGCTTTTGCCGGAACCAAATCCGCAACCAGCACGTCAATGCGGCCGGACTGAAGATCCAACGCGGCCTGATCCACGCGCTCATAGCGGGAGAGATTGCTTTCGGGCATCAGACCGGTGTCCACTAATTCTGTGGTAACCCAGTCGTCTTGCACGGTGCCGGATTGAACGCCAATTTTGTACTGCGCCACCTCCAGCGGGTCGGCAATCGCGCCGGCAAAGGCTTCCGTCACCAGGAACGCGTCTTCCGAGGTGTAGTACGCGTCCGAGAAGTCCACCTGCGCGTCGCGTTCCTCAGAGTAGTTGAAGCAGGAAATGGACATGTCAATTTTGCCTTCCTGCACCGCGGCGATCAGGCTGTCGAAAGGCATGTCAGTCCAAACTAACTCTACGCCCATGCGCTTGGCGATTTCCGTCATCAATTCGATATCAAAACCGGTGTAATTCCCCGCTTCATCCACGAACTCATAAGGTTCGTAATCCGCGGAGGTACCGACGACAACCTTACCATCGGCCTTGATCTTATCAAGCACCGATTCTGCTTGTTGCCCCGCGCAGCCAGCCACCAAAGCGGCCGTCAGGACAACCAGCACCAGAAAAACCAGACTTTTCTTCATGCGCTTCCTCCTAGAAGTGATATGGGGATGAAAAAGTTTAATTATTATACCTGTGAAACGCTGAAAACTTGGTTTTTCTTATTAAAGTATCGCGGGTGAAAACTTCATACTGGAGGAAAGCGCTGATTCTGCCGTCTTCGTACAGAAGCTTCCTCTGGGTACGCGCAAGACAGGGAGGCAAGTTTCGGCGTAAAACGAAGTGATGTTTATATGCCGCCTGAATCCAGGTCGGCAATATCTCTGCGCTGGAAGGCACGGAACGCGGCCAATTCTTCCGGGCTGAGCAGAACGCGCAGCTCCGCTTCGTCCAAGCCCAGCATATTCAGTGTTAAAAAGTCCAAACTGCTCATCGGGTCCGTCTGGGGTAGGCCCGGCTCGGGAGGTATCCTGGGATTGTCATCCATTTCTTTTAGTCCTCGCCATCCTTATCCATTTGCTGCTCCACCATTTCTATTTCCCGCAGCACGTCTTTTGGGGACAACTGTTCAATCAACTTTTGCAGCTCCAGGTCGTTTTCGTGCGCGATTCCGAGCTTTGTTTCCAGTTCGTCCAACATTTTCAGGATGCGGCTGAGTTCATACTGGTTCAGCATACTCATCTGCAGGTCCAGCTCCGCCCGCCGGTCCGTCTCCGCCTCGTCGCGCTTCTGAGATATGAGAATAAAGGTGCTGAGGAAAAGCACTTCAATATTGATAAACCCAATCAGCATGCTGAAGGGGAAGGGATCGTAGGGTTGGTTGCCAAACCAGCCGCTGTTGACCAGGATATGAAAAACAATGAGGATGAGGTGGAGATACAGAAAACTGAAGCGGCCCGCTATGCTCGTGACGCGGTCGGACAGCTTCTGTTCAAAACTGCGCCGCTGGCGGGCTTTTTTTTGCAGCTCGAAGCTGGTGCGGATATTGGACTCCAGCACGTGCACCAGGTCGGGGTCATAATCATCTTCCGGGTCAAAATTGAGCGTGTTATGCGGCATGTTCCCTCATCGGCGTATGAGAGGATTATAACGGAATTGGGGCAGGGGCGGGCCGGCTTAGAAGCGGAGCGGGCTGCGTTACTCGCCGAGCTCAGGCGAGCGCGCCCTCAATAGCACTTTTCCGGAGTAGTTCTTCATTGCTCATTTCCTTTGTCCATTTCATAGCTCCTAATCATATGTCAAGGCGGTTTCAATCAAGTCGGTTTCATCAAGTCGGTTTCAATTTGCAAAAAATGAAATGTGATATACTCTTCCGGCTCTCATGGTGAGAGCTTTTATTTGGGTGTGTGTTTTGGACGTTCCAATCAGCCCAGGGTTCTTCCCCGGGCATTTTGTTGGGAGGCGCGGCACCGCGAGGAGCCGCCCGGCTGTAATAAAACGTTTTGCGGAATCATCGAGACATCCCCCTGAGTGAAAATTTATATTGCGGACATGAGCCCCTGTGGAATACGGGTCGCTTTAAACCGCGCATGCAAGAACAGGAGTTTTGATGACCGAAACGTACAGCGTAAACGACAATTTTGATGCTTTAAATCTGCGCCCGGAGTTGGCGCAGGCAGTAAAGACCCTGGGGTACACCCAGCCGACTCCCATCCAGCAAGGGATTATTCCCCTGATGTTGGCCGGGTATGATGTAACCGGGCAGGCCCAAACCGGAACCGGCAAAACCGCCGCGTTTGCCATCCCAATTCTTCAGCGCCTGGACCCCGCTGCCAGATTGCCGCAGGCTTTGGTGGTCGCCCCGACGCGCGAACTTGCCCTGCAGGTGGCGGAAATGACCCAGGCTCTGACTCAATACCTTGAGGTGAATGTGCTGGCAATCTACGGCGGCACCGCCTACAGCCAGCAGCTGGCCGGACTGCGCAGCGGAGCCCAAATCGTGGTTGGCACGCCCGGGCGCCTGCTTGACCTGGCAAAGCGCGGACGACTGGACCTGAGCGCGGTGCGTTTTGTGGTGCTGGACGAAGCCGACGAAATGCTTTCGATGGGTTTCATCGAGGATGTGGAGACATTGCTGGCACAAACCCCGGCTGAACGTCAGACAGCCCTCTTCTCCGCTACCTTCCCCAAGCGCATCATGCAGCTCGCCGAAAATTACCTGCGCGAGCCGAAAACTGTGCGTATTGAAGCCGAGCAGGTAACCGTTTCCGCGACGGAACAGCGCTATTATCTGGTCAACGAATTCGACAAGCTGGCTGTGCTCACGCGCCTCTTTGAGATTGAAGAAATCAGCACTGCCCTGATTTTCACGCGCACCCGCGCCCGCACCGGTGAGCTGGTGAACGAACTCAACCTGCGCGGTTTCCCCGCGGAAGCGCTCAGCGGCGATAGGAGCCAGGAAGCGCGCGAGCGAACGATGATGCGCTTTCGCGGCGGAAATGTAAAAGTGCTCGTGGCGACCGATGTTGCCGCGCGTGGGTTGGACGTGGAAGGCATCTCGCATGTTTTCAACTTTGACCTGCCGGATGAAGCTGAGCTTTTTGTGCACCGGGTGGGCAGAACAGGCCGAGCCGGGCGAAACGGCACCGCGATTTCGTTGGTCACCCCTTCCGAACGTCGGCTGCTGCGGGAAATCGAACACTTCACCAAGCAAGAAATGCGTGCGTGCAGTATTCCCACCGCTGAAGAAATCCAGGCCAAGCGCCTGAATGACCTGATGACCAAAATTATGATGTGGCTCAAGCGCGGCAGAGCCAAGGAAGAACGCGCGCTGGTGGAAGGTTTGGTCGCGAACGGTGCTGACCCGCTGGAATTGGCTGCCGTGGCGCTAAAAATTGCCCGCGCGGAAGAAAAACAGCGGCCGATTGCCTCGGTCAGCCCTCTACCCGAAAAAGCTGTCCGCCCTGAGCGGCGGCCGTATTCCAGCCGCGGATCCACGCGCAAGAATGCTGCCGAGGGCAGAAGCTCCACGCAGCGCCGGGAGCGGGAACCCAGGCGGGAACTTGGCGAGCACACGCAGGAAGCCGGGATGGTCCGCATGGTGCTTGGCTTGGGCCGGCAGGAAGGCATACGCCCCGGCGATGTGGTCGGCGCGATTGCTTACCACGCGGATATCCCCGGCTCCAGCCTGGGCAAGATCATAATCCAGAGCGACCGCACCATGGTCGATGTTCCTGCAGCTTATGCCGGCAAAGTGTTGGCAGCCAACGGACGTTACATGATCCGCAAACAGGAATTTAATCTGCTGGCGATGAATTAGTTCTTCTGAAAGCGATCGTACGCGCGGACCTGACGGGGTCCGCGTTTTTTTACTCGGACATGCTTACATGATTGGCGTCGGCAAACTCCCCGGCGTAATCCCTATTCGTGAAGGCGAATTCCAGTGAATTGACCGCGTACATGCTGGTTTTCATTTGTACAGTGAAACCCAAACCGCCGTCATTTGTCACGAACGGGACTTGCCGGAATTTCGGTTCGAACAAGAGCAGCAGGAAATGCACAAGAATAATCGCCAGGAAACCAAGGATGAGGTTGCCGATGCACGGAAAAATCAGCGGAAGGAGCAGGAAGTTCAGTCCGGGCGGGAGCGCATTCCCGAATTCCGTCAGAGGAGTAAAGAGAAAGAACCAGCCGATAAAGACGACCAGGAAGACCGGCAAGCCGATCGCGCTGAGAAGCTTTTTGTATTTGCTGAACACGATCGAATGGTCGAGGCAGTATGGCACATGCAGTTGGGCGGAAAATGAGGCAGTGCGTTTGCCCACAGTTTTCCCGCCGGAGAGATCAATAATCTGGTACGTTTCCACCGGCTTGTTACAATAAACGCAGCGTTGGGGGAAGTTTACCGGCAAGCTCTGCCTGCCCGTTTCGAATGCTTGCAAGCTTGGGCTCATGGGAACAACAACTTTATATTTCATCGGTACCTCCTGACACGACAAAAGGCGATTTAACTCGTACTGTGCACTTGACTGGCTCTGAGCTCGCCGAATTCCGCTTCGCTAAGTTTGTCATTCTGATGCCCTAAAGGGTACAAGCCGAAGTGAAGAATCTTAGGTCTCCGAACACAGGCCGTGAGGCGGAATGGCCCGACGAGTCACTGTGTATTCACGCTTCAAATTAATAGACTTGGACACTACTATTATGCGGTTTTTTAAGGGGTGAGTCAACATGCCTCTGGGGGCTTGGCGTGGGGCAGGGGCGCTTTGCGTTGTATAATCGGGTTATGGAGATCGCGGTTATTGGGGCAGGGGCTTCGGGGATATTTGCGGCATTGGCTGCGGCAAGGCCCGGGAATCGCGTCACGCTTTTCGACCATAACCCTGAAATCGGCAAAAAGCTATTGGTTACCGGCAGCAGCCGCTGCAACATCAGCAACGCCAGGGTGAGCGCGGAGACCTATGCTTGCGCGGATGAGGGCTGGCTGCGCGCCTTCTTCCAGGCATACCCACCCGCGCGTATGCTTGGTCTTCTGGACGCGCTTGGCATCCCGACCTACAGCACCGCGGACGGCTGGTTTTATCCACTTTCCAACTCCGCGCAGTCCGTAGTAGCAATCCTGCGCGCTGACCTGCTTGCCCATGGGGTGGAGCTCGCGCTTTCCACGCAGGTCGTCGACCTGCGCCGCGCGGAGGACGGCTTCAGGCTGCGCTTGCCATCCGGCGAGCCAGCCAGAGAGCGGACCTTTGACAAAGTTGTGCTGGCTGCCGGCGGCAAGGCTTACCCGGCCTTGGGCTCGCGCGGAGAGTTGTTCCCAGCGCTCGCGCGCCTTGGGCACAGTGTGGTTCCGCTCGTACCGGCTTTGGGTCCGCTTACGCTCGCGCTTGGGAAATTCCAGGCCTTGCAGGGGCTGCGCTTTGACGTGGGCACAGCGGTGTACCAGGGCAGGCAGCGCCTGGGCTCCTCCTTCGGCAATGTGATTTTTACTGCCAAGGGTCTGAACGGACCCGGCGTGATGAACATCTCGCATTTGGCGGCGCGCCATGGCACGGAAGGCTTGCGCCTGGAGCTCGACTTTTGCGCGGCTTTTGGTTCTGCCCTTACTGAAGATAACTTGAGACTTGCCGGAGGCGCGGACCCGCTGGTCTTTCTGAACCGATTTTTCCCACCCAGAGCCAGCCGCTTCTTTTTGGAATATGCTGGCGTTGAGGCCGCCGAAGCAGACTGGCCGCGTAAGCTGCTGGCCGCCCTGCGCAGCGTTTCGCTGCCAATCCTGGGCGCCAGAGGCTTTGATGAAAGCCAGGTAAGCGCGGGCGGCGTGCCCGTGACTGAAGTTCGCGCTGAGACCTGTGAATCAATGCTTCTCCCCGGTTTATATCTGGTCGGCGAGACCTTGGATGTGATCGGTCCTTGCGGCGGTTACAACTTGCACTTCGCATTTACTTCCGGCACCCTGGCGGGTCTGCACCTTGCCGGCCTGGCTGCCAGTCTCTGATATGCTGCTGACTGTTCCCCGCGAGCTTTTTCCGTAAGAACGCCCGGCACGCGCAGCGAACAACCATAAGGAGAAAGCTATGCCCATCCCGTTTATTGAACCCTTCCGCATCAAGGTCGTTGAAAAACTGAAGGTCACTACCCGTGAAGAGCGCGCGTCCGCGCTGGTACAGGCGCACAATAATCTGTTTGCTGTGCCCGCAGAGGATGTCTTTGTGGACTTGCTGACCGACAGCGGGACCGGCGCGATGAGTGACGCGCAGTGGGCGGGTATCATGCGCGGCGATGAGTCCTATGCCGGCGCGCGCAGTTTCGCTCATTTTGAAAGCGCCGTGCAGGAAGTGCTGGGCTTCCCATACGTGCTGCCAACTCATCAGGGGCGGGCGGCGGAGGGCATGCTTTTTCAGACGCTGGTGAAAGCCGGTCAAATCGTACCCAACAACCGCCATTTTGACACAACCCAGGCAAACCTGCTGGTTCTGGGCGCAAATCCGGTTGATCTGACTGTCCCGGAAGGCGATGACCCCCAGTCGGACCTGCCTTTCAAAGGCAATATGGACCTGGAACAGCTGGAGGACCTCATCCAGCGGGTCGGGGCGGACCGTATCCCAATCGGGATGACCACTATCACCAATAATTCTGCCGCCGGGCAGCCTGTTTCCATGGAGAATATCCGCCGGACCAGCGAAATATACCACCGCTACGGCATCCCCTTTTTTATAGACGCATGCCGTTTCGCGGAAAACGCCTGGTTCATCAAGCAGCGCGACCCTGATTATCACGCGGCGCCGGTTACCAGGATTGTGAAAGAAATATTCTCCTATGCAGACGGCTGCACGATGAGCGCGAAGAAGGACGCGATTGTCAATATTGGCGGTTTCA
>JBCFBH010000001.1:0-7169 GCA_038562595.1 Anaerolineaceae bacterium | reverse complement strand
GGACCCGGAACTTAAGCAGCGCATCTCTGAACGCCTGATTGTGCATGAAGGTTTTGTCACCTATGGTGGGCTGGCCGGGCGCGACCTGGAAGCGGTAGCAGTTGGCTTGTTTGAAGGCGTGGACGAAGACTACCTGGCTTATCGCGAGAACCACACGCGCTACCTGGGTCAGGTTTTGGCTGAAGCCGGGCTGCCGGTTTACCAGCCCACTGGTGGGCATGCGGTATACGTGGATGCTGGCAAAGCGCTGCCGCAAATTCCGCCTGCGCAGTTCCCAGGCGTTGCCCTGGCAAACGCGCTGTATCTGGAGGGCGGCGTGCGCACCATCGAAATCGGCAGCCTGATGTTCTCCCGCCCAGACCCGGAGAGCGGGAAGATGATTTACGCGCCCATGGAACTGGTGCGTTTCGCGATTCCCAGACGCGTATATACGCGCAGCCACTTGGATTATGTCGGGGAGACTGCGGCGGCGCTGGTTCGCGGGGCGGGCAGCCTGCGCGGATTGCGCGTAAGTTGGGCGCCGCCCGTGCTGCGGCACTTCACAGCCCACCTGGAGCAAGTTTGAGGAGCGCCGCGCCGGAAAGAAGATAGAACACTTGTTCTTATTGGTAACTCCGCTTTTCCATGCGCGGCCTTGGGAGTGCCCGCCAGCAGGGTGGGGGGCAGGTTTAGCATGCGCGGTCGGCGCTTGCAGCCTGCTTGGGTGGGGGAAACCGAACGGCTGCGGTAAGAGTCGGGCGAAACCCCGGGAATTTTCTACGGGTATGGGGTAAAATCTCTATATAACGTGCTTGGGCAGGGACTGCTGTATTCTGAAACCCGCAGGATTCCTGTTTGCCCGGAAGAAACTGCGCGTAGCCATTTAGCACGAGAAACCAAATTTTCTTTTGTGTTTTTCGAAACCAAACGGCTTCACGGTCTTCCTCTACCAAGAAAGGAGTGCATTATGGCTGTTATCACCATCTCCAGAGAATCTGCCAGTGAGGGCAAAGAAATTGCCAGGCACCTATCGGAGAAACTGAACTATAAAATACTCAACAAGGCTGTGATGTTGGAACTGGCAGCACGCCTGGAGGCGGACGCTCAGGCTCACGGCTCGAATGGCGATGCCGACATTATTGAAGGCCTGTTGGAATGGATTCGCGCGCCCGAGGTGCAAAAAGAAAAAAGCCCCCTGTCCCCGCTTGCCCTCGAGAACAGCCTGACCATCCGTCAGGTGCGCGACCTACTGCTGACTGCTTACAAACAGGGCAATATGATTATCATCGGCAGGGGAAGCCAGGTGGTCCTGGCAAATAAGCCTGACGTGCTGCATGTGCGCATCATCGCCCCGGTGGAAAAGCGGGTAGCTTTGCGGGCTGCGCGGGAAGGATTGAGCCTGAAAGAGGCTCAGAAGAAGCTGGCGGAAGCCGATAAAGCCCATGTGGATTTTGTGAAGAACTTCTTTGATGTGGACAATCGCGACCCGTTACTCTACGACCTGGTGATTAACACTGATAAGTTAACAGTGGAGGCTGCCGCTGACCTTATTATGTTAGCCCTGGAGAAATTACCAAAGTTAATCTGAAAGTTTTTTCGCCACAAGGCGGAGACGATTGTTAAATTGAGGTTAAATCGTCCTGAGGGAGGGAATTTGCCTCTATAATTCTTGCTTATAAACTGCTTATTCGAAGAGTATCTATGGAAACCTGGCCTTTGTTCGTTGTAATTATTTTGGGATTGGCATTAATTGCAGTATTGGTTATTGCAGCCAATATGCTCGTAAAAAAACTAGTAGGGATTGCTGCTTACTTTAATCTGTCAAGCACCTTCATGGGGATGACGGTCGTCTCTCTGGCAACCTCAATTCCAGAAATCACCGCGCATATCACAGCTTCTGCCAAGATACTTGGCGGCACTCTGGATTTTCAGATAGGCTCAGCGATTGTGCTGGGTTCAAACATTGGCTCGGATGTCGTGCAACAAACCTTCATTCTCGGGTTGGTCGTGCTTCTGACCGGCGTTATGCACTTCCGACGCTACTTCATGTGGAAAAGCATGGTCCCGATGATTGCGGCCTCTGCCCTATGCATTTTGCTTGGGCTTGACCGAGTGTATTCCCGTTGGGATGGCATAATTTTGTTTGGCTGCTTCATCCTGTACAGTTTATATCTTTACTTGGATGAACGAAAGTTTTATCAGGCTGAAGATAATGTGCCTATGTCTGAAGAAATTTCAGACAGCATTCCCAAAACAAAAAAGCAAGTCGGGCAGGACAGCCTCATTTCCGTGGCTCTTCTGGCGATTACGGTCCTTGCGGCTTCTCAGGTTCTACGCATCACCGAGATGGTTGTTAATCAGACCAACATTAGTGGTTCCTTGCTTGGGGTAATAACTCTGGGTCTGGCATCCGCGATGCCGGAACTGAGTACTGCCCTGGCTGGCGTGCGGAACAAGGAGATTGGAATTTCTCTGGGCACCTTGATAGGCAGCAACATCACCAATCCGCTGGTCGGCATAGGTATAGGCGCCCTCATATCCGAGTATGCTGTTCCGCGTCCTTTACTTCTTTGGGACCTGCCCTGGGCAACCCTGACCGGTATTTTATTGTGGATAATTCTGTGGGCGCGCAAAGGCAAACTGGGGAAAATGGAAAGCATTTATTTGATGGTGATGTACTTCATCTTTATAGGTATGCGGGCTTTTCTCTTCCCGGTTGATTTCTAAGCTCTGCAATCGAAGTCAACAGCAGCGGCAGTCGGAGCATCCGGCTGCCGTTTTCTTTGTTCCAAAGTTTTGGCCGGGCCTTCGGTTTGAGTGAATTGGAATACAGCTTCGGGTCCCGCTCAGCAGACCAATCGCTGCACTTGGAGTAAAATCACGTAATCAATTATGATTTGCTCGAAAGGAAATTACACATGCGCGTTTTAATCATTGGCACAGGTTACGTCGGTCTTAACACGGGGGTTGTGCTCAGCTATATTGGGCACGATGTAACCTGTCTGGATACCAACGCGGAGAAAATCGAGCTGCTGCAAAGTGGCATGACGCCGTTCTATGAACCCCATCTGGATGAGATGCTGGCTGAAGTTGGGTCTAAAATGCGTTTCACAACCAGCTATGCCGAAGCGGACCTTTCGACCGTAGATGTGGTTTTCATCGCGGTGGGCACGCCTTCGCTCCCGGACGGCAATGCTGATCTTAGCTATGTGCGCCAGGCAGTTGAATCGATAGCGCAAGAGATGGACGGGCATTTTTTGGTGTTGGTGAACAAATCGACTGTCCCGATTGGTTCGGGAAACTGGGTGGGTTCGCTGATTAAAGAAAGCTATGAGAAACGGGTCGGCGCCAAAGCCGACGGGCACTTCAGCGTGGTTTCCAACCCCGAGTTCCTGCGCCAGGGCGCTGCGCTTTTTGATTCCTTCTATCCCGACCGTGTGGTGGTGGGGTCCGAGAAATCCCACGGCATCCAGCGCCTGAGTGAATTATTCGCGCCCATTTTGGAGCAAAACTTTACCCCGCCTGCCTGCCTGCCCAGACCAGCAGGTCTGACCAGCGTTCCGCTTTTGGTGTGCGACCTGACCAGCGCGGAGGTGATTAAGTACGCCGCCAACGCCTTCCTGGCGCTCAAAATTTCCTACATTAACGAGATTGCCAGGCTGGCCCAGCGGGTGGGGGCGGATGCTACCTTGATAGCGCGCGGGATTGGCCTTGACAGCCGTATCGGCTCGCGCTTCCTGAACCCCGGCATTGGTTGGGGCGGTTCCTGCTTTGGCAAGGACACCGCCGCGCTGGTGGCGACCGCGCGCGACTACCAGCTGGAGATGCCCATTGTGCAGGCAGCCCGGGACGTGAACTACCGTCAGCGCGCCTGGGTGGTGGACGCGCTGCAGGAAGGGCTCAAGATTCTCAAAGGCAGGCATATCACGCTTTTGGGCTTCAGTTTTAAACCAGATACTGACGACCTGCGCGATGCGCCCTCGCTGGATATCGCCCGACTGCTGGTGCAGCGCGGCGCGATCGTTCGCGCGCACGACCCCGTGGCGCTGAAGAACGCCGAGCGTCTATACCCTGAGCTCGGGGTCCGCTACTGCCAGGACGTGGTAGAAGCCTTGCAGGACGCTGAAGGTATTGTGTTGGTGACGGAATGGCCGCTCTACCGCGAATTGGATTGGGAGAAAATCCCGCCTGTTCTGGTCGTGGACGGCCGCAATTTTTTGGACCGTGAAAAGCTAAAAGGGCTCGGCTTTAATGTGATCGGGGTGGGGCGTTAGCGGCAGCGATCCGCGCGTCCCTGTCTGACGTCAACAGTTCTCTGCCAATTTATTGTCTGAATACCCGCACAAATCCGAGGCAATAATGCGTCCCTAAAACTGGTGATATCCAGAATATTTTCCCCTAATAATCATACGCAAAAAGGAGTACTCCATGCCGGAATTGGTTTGCTTCCAATTCTGGAAACAAATCGGAAAATTGGCCGCATCCGACGAGTGAGGCGGGTGCCGCGAACCCGACCAACCGAAGGACTTTTGCGATCTGATCGTCAGCGCGAAAAGGCGGTCAGACCGGATTACAATAGCTTAGCGTTGTTCAGCAGCGCAAAGATGGTAGTGAAGGGGACGTTTTCGAATCTGAACATGATGAAACCCAGCATGTCAAACAATCCCGGGGCTTTGCATTGCGGCAGGCTGTCCGCCAGTCCCAAGGGAAACTCAGGCGGCCTTTTGGTTAATCCCCGCCCTCTTGTTTTCCGGCAGTCGAACAGCGGGGTAGGGGCTGAAGGGTCCATACCCCCTTTGTAAATATTACTTAAGAGAATAACACTTCTCGATAGTAATAACAGGAAATTCGGGGCGGTTCGGGTGTCTGGAGTGCTTTAACCGGGAATTGTCTTTTCCTGCCCGGATTAAAGGCGGAGCGTGGCTTTCGGTGGACGATATCCAGAACAGGATATATTGCAGAGCTTTTTCCAATTCCAGCAGGTTCGGCGCCAGGCGCGCATGAGGTCGCCTGGTTCGGAAGCTCCGTTTATGCCAGGCGGATTTGCCTGAAAAATGTTAGCCCAAGAAGGCTCTGGTTTAGGTTTTCAGGACGCGCTGTTTTTATCGGACACTAAACCCATGCAGGCTGCCAGGCGGAAAAAGCTTTTCCGTGGAGAAACCGCACACAAAACCTTACAGGCGTCATTTCGCCATTTTTTTGCGAAAAAATCAGCTACGCGCAATTCCTGAGCCGCTGTAGCGCTCGCTGTTAAAAATAACTCAAATTCATCTGCGAATTCGAGCCTAAACGCGTTCCTTGACTCACGAGATTTCGCCTGTTTTCATGCCTGACACCCCGCAATTCGATTTTCGCACGTATGGCAATCTCAACGCTCCCCCTACCCCGCCCACCGCCGGCGCTGGTACAATTACTTATGAGAATGCAGCCCAAGAGGAGCAGCCCGCATGGCAGGAAAATCCAAAACACGGTCTCTACTAAGCCTTCCAAACCTGAGCGAGCTTCAGCCGCGCGACCCCGGCGCCCCCTCCCCCGCGCAGGCGTACCTGAACACGCTGAGCCCGTCGGGTAGGCGCTCGCAGCACACGGCGCTGAACAACCTGGCGTACATTTTATCCGGCGGTGCGATGAGCGAAGCGCTGGCTTTCCCGTGGGAGCTTTTGCGGTATGAGCACACCAGCGGACTGGCGGCGTACATGGTGGATATTGGTTACGCCAAGTCTTCGGTCAATAAACACCTTGTCGCGCTGCGGCGCGTACTGGCCGAGAGTTATCAACTTGGGCTCTACGCTGACCACAACGATTATTACCGCGCTGCCGGCGTTAAATCCTTGCGTTCGGAAACGCTGCCGCGCGGACGCACCCTCAAAATGGACGAACTGCGCGCGCTTGTCAACACCTGCCTGACGGACGCTAAAAACCCCACCCTGGGCGCGCGCGATGCGGCGGTGATTATGGTTCTCTACGCCGCGGCGGTGCGCCGGCAGGAAATTGTGGACCTGAACCTTTCTGACCTTGACCTCAAGGAAGGGAAGCTGCGCATTCTGGGCAAAGGCAGCAAAAAACGCCAGGTTTATTTGCAGGCGGACGCGGTGAGCGCGCTGCAGAACTGGCTGGAGCTGCGCGGTAAGCCGCTTGGACCGCTGTTCACGCGCGTGACGAAATCCGGTCGGGTGCTGCTCAAACGCCTTACTCCGCAGGCAGTATATTACCTGCTGAAACACCGCCAAGCCCAGGCTGGTTTGGATGACTTCACTCCCCATGATTTGCGCCGCACCTCCATCACCGACCTGCTCAGCGCCCAGGTGGACGTCCTGACCGTATCAGCGATTGCCGGGCACGCCAGCGCGGACACGACCAAGCGCTACGACCGCCGCAGCGAAGAAAACAAAAAAGCCGCCGCGCAGAAACTGCCTTCGCCATTCGAGCAGCCCCCCTCCCCTGCCGCAAACACCGGCGAGGAACAAGGGCAGACCACCTGACGCGTCTTTTGGGCGTGGGTTTTTAACAGAGCAGCCGCCGTATGTATCGGCGGCTGCTTTCTTTATAAGGTATCGCGGATTAGCGGCTGACCAACCAATCGATGATGAGCTGCTTTTCTTCCGGATTGATTTTCGCTCCGTAGCCAATCATGCGGTCCAGAATCTCGGACCAGTCTTCAGCGTCACGATCTTGCTCAAGGATGAATGTGAGAGTATGCGGGCTGCCCTCCAGTTTTGTCTGGATGAATGCTTCCATCTCCGCGTCTGAAAGCGCGGTCGGCGCTTGGGAGGGCTGGCTGGCTTCGGTCGCCGCGGGCTGTTCTGGCTGCGCGGCAGCGGGAGAACTGCTTTCGGCAGCTGGCTGGTTCGCTTCCGGAATTGCTGTCGGACTGCTCGCGGCGCCGGTGCAGGCCGTCAGTATCCCAATGAGCAAAAATGCCGCGATAAAACTTAAGGCTTTGTTTTTAAACATGGTTACCTCTTTGTGTGTTTGTCTCTGGCCTTCCTGGTAAATTAATAGTGATATTGTATTAAATACCAGAGAAGGATGCAAACATTTTGGAAGCAATCCCTGTACAATGCTTATAGAACGGGAGGCTCAATAGAGCAGAGCAATTAATTCGGGTAAGCTGAAACCAGCGAAGTATTGAGCGATGTCAGAGGATTCCAGGCGTTCTGCCAGCGCTTCGGGCAGGTACGGGCAGGCTG
>JBCFBH010000079.1:0-8054 GCA_038562595.1 Anaerolineaceae bacterium | reverse complement strand
ATATTCTATCCGGGAACAAACTTCACGTCCCGAGAATTTCTCAGGATATTACTATAATATCAATTTCCGCGGCTGAATTTGCCAGACAGCCTCACCGCCTGGACGGGCTGTGTTAAAATCATGCAATGGGTTGGAATATTTGCGGTCACGAGACCGCGGTCACATTTTTAAAGGAACACACCAAGCCGGAAAAACTGCGGCATGCCTATCTGATTACGGGTCCACAAGGTGTTGGAAAACGCACCCTGGCCCTGGCGTTCATCAAAGCTTTGAACTGCCAAAATCCGCCCGCGCCAGGGGAGTTTTGCGATGCCTGCCAGGCATGCCGGCAGATTAACACCCAGAGCTTCCCGGACCTGGCGGTTCTGGCGCCGGAGGAAGGCCATCAGGACCTGCGCATTGACCAAATCCGCGCAGCGCAGCAGTCCCTGGCGCTCACGCCCTACCAGGCCCGGTACCGCGTGGTGCTTATCCTGGATTTTCAGCGCGCTACTGCCGCCGCTTCCAACGCGCTGCTCAAATCGCTCGAGGAGCCGCCCGCGCGGGCGGTATTGGTGCTGACCGCGGACGCGGAGGAAAACCTGCTGCCAACCATTGCCTCGCGCTGTCAGATTGTGCGCTTGCGCCCGCTTCCGATGGAAAAGGCCGGCGCATGGCTGGAAGAAAAGCTGCAGGTTCCAAAGGAACGAGCATCGCAGTTGGCGCATTTGTCCTCCGGCAGGCTTGGCGCGGCAGTGCGCTTTGAGCAGCACCCCGAGCTTCTAAGCGCTTATGAAGACGCGCTGGACCAGCTGGAGGAACTGCTCCGTTCCAAGCGGCGCCAGCGCCTGCAGTACGTAGAGAAACTACAAAAGAGCAAGGTGGGCCAGCGCGAGCTGGCGGGACAATTGGTCTCCGCCTGGTTGAGCTTCTGGAGGGACGCCCTGATTGTGCGCAGCGCCGCGAAGATGCCGCTGGTGAACCAGGAACGGCAGGTTTTCCTGCGGGAGACCGCGGAACAGCTGGACCTGGCGCACATCGAGACCATCCTGGAAGCGCACGAAAAAGCCCTTGCCCAGCTTGAAATGTATGTTAATCCGCGCCTGACGCTTGAATATGTGCTTCTGACGCTGCCAATCATAAAACCAATCCGGTGAAGGCAATGAGATTCGCGAACACTGCAACGCAGGCAGAACAGAAAGCCAAACTGAAAGACCTTATCAGGGTCTTCCTGCAAATTGGCGCCACCAGTTTCGGCTCTCCCACAGCGCATATCGCCATGATGGAGAGCGAAATCGTGCGCAAACGCAAATGGCTGACCAGCGAACACTTCTTGGAGCTTCTGGCAGCCACGCACCTGGTACCCGGGCCAAACGCGACCGAAATGTCGCTGCATATTGGCTACCTGCAAGCAGGTTTTCCCGGTCTGGTGGCAGCCGGCGCCAGTTTCATTCTGCCCTCCTTCATTGCCACAGTCTCGCTGGCCTGGGTTTACACGCGCTACGGCGGGCTGCCGCAGGTGGACGCGATTTTTTACGCGCTGAACCCGCTCGTCCTGGCTATTGTGCTCAACACCCTCTGGAATCTGGGCAAGAGCTGCCTCAAAACCTGGCAAACCTGGCTGATATTCGGGTTGGCGCTGGCGGGCTCTCTGTTGGGAGTGAGCGAGCTGATTATCCTCTTTGGGGCGGGTCTGCTGGGGTATGTGTTGATAGACCTCCTTAAGCACCCGCCCAGAACGCCCTCGGTTTTGATGGCATTCTTTCCTTTTCCGCTGCTCCTGCGCGTTTTCCAGCAAGGCTCGGATTGGCTGCAGTCCCGAACAATCCAGTTGTTCCTGTACTTCTTGCGCACCGGCGCGGTTCTGTTTGGCTCGGCGTTGGTGCTGTTCCCGCTTATCCGGGATGATATCGTTGACCGCTTCGGGTGGATGACCCAACAGCAGCTCATCGACGCCATCGCGGTCGGGCAGATGACGCCCGGACCTGTGACCTCGGCGGTCACCTTCATCGGATATGCTGCCGGAGGGCTTCCCGGCGCGTTTGCCGCCACTATCGGGGTGTTTCTGCCCTCCTTTATCATCGTTTCCTTGATGGGACCGCTGATGAAAAAGCTGGCGAACTCCAGGGTAGCCAAGGCAGTTTTGGAAGGGGTGAATGCAGGCGTGGTGGCTCTGATTATCTCCATCGCGGTCACAATGGCGAAAAACGCAGTAACAGACGTCTGGACCGCGCTCCTGCTGGCCGCGGGCATTGCGGCTTTGTTCCTGCTGAAGCTCACCCCGTATTGGCTCGTCCTGGCAGGCTTCCTGGTCGGTCTGTCAAAAGCGCTGTTCTTTTAGGGTCCGCCTGCGGTAAAATCCTCTATCTATGAATGATTTACTTGAACTGCTCAATCCCCAGCAGCAGAAGGCTGTGGCTGCTCCGGTCGGGCCGACCTTGGTTTTGGCGGGTCCTGGCTCCGGCAAAACGCGCGTGCTGACCTACCGCATCGCCTACCTGATTGGCGTGCTGCGCGTGCCGGCCTATCACATCCTCGCGGTGACGTTTACCAACAAAGCTGCCAAAGAGATGGCGGCGCGCGTCGAGAAAATCCTGGGCGCGGCAGCCCAAGGCATCTGGCTGGGCACTTTCCACTCGGTATGCGGGCGCATCTTGCGCCGGGAAGCGGACTTGCTGCCGCTGAGCAAGGATTTTGTCATCTTCGACGCGGACGACCAGGTGTCGCTGATGAAGGAGGTCATCCGGGAAGCCGGCGTGGATGAGAAATTGTTCCGGGCGGAATCGTTGCTCGACGCTATTTCCCGCGCGAAGAACGACCTGATTACGCCGCAAGATTATCCCATCCAGAACTTCAGGGATGAAAAAGTACGCCAGTTCTACCTGCGCTATCAGCAGCTTCTGATTCGCAACAACGCCATGGACTTTGATGACATGCTGGTGTTCACCCACCAAATCCTGAGCACCTATCCGCAGACGCGAACCACCTGGGCGCATAAATTCGAACACATTCTGGTGGACGAATTTCAGGACACTAACCTCTCCCAATATGCCATTTTGCGCAACCTGGCGCAGGAGCACGGCAACCTGTATGTGGTTGGCGATGAAGACCAATCCATCTACCGCTGGCGCGGCGCGGATTACCGCAACATCCAGCGCTTCCAGAGCGACTTCAAGAATGCCCAAACCATCCTGCTGGAACAAAATTACCGCTCCTCGCAGCGCATCCTGGATGGCGCTATGGCGGTGATTGACCGCAACGCGAACCGAACCCGCAAAAAGCTGTTTACTGAACAAAAACAAGGCGAAAAAATCAAACTTTTTGCCGCGGCGGACGACAAAGAGGAGGCGGATTACGTGGCACAGGCGGTAAAGACAGGCATCCGCACCCAGAAGCTGAACCCGAGTTCCTTCGCCGTGATGTACCGAACCAACGCCCAATCGCGGCTGCTGGAGGAATCCTTCCGACGCGAGGGCATCAGCTACCGGTTGGTTGGCGCGCAGCGCTTCTACGGCCGGCGCGAGGTGAAAGACGTAATTTCCTTCCTGCGCTTGATTCACAACCCGAAGGATGAAATCAGCTTGCGGCGGGTCATCAACCTGCCCCCGCGCGGAATTGGCGGTAAAAGCCTGGAAAAGCTGGAAGAATTCGCCCGCGCCGCTGATTTGACGCTGGGTGAGGCGGTAACGCGCATCGCCGAGCCGGCTGGGAGAGGCGCGCTGGAACAGCTTGGTAGAGAAGGTCTGCGCCTGGAGCAGTTCGGCAAAAAGCTGCTGTTTTGGCGCCAGTTTGCCGCTTCAAACCCGCCCGCTTCGCTGTTTGACCGCGTTTTGGAGGATACGGGTTATCAGGAATACATCCACGACCGCAGCGAAGAAGGCCAGGACCGCTGGGAGAACGTGATGGAACTGCGCCAGGTTATCCTGGAATATGACGGTCTGCCCGGGTTTTTGGAAGCGATGGCGCTGGTGGCCGACCAGGACACCCTACCGGAGACGCTGGACGCTCCGACCATGCTGACCTTGCACGCCGCCAAAGGATTGGAGTTTGAGAACGTATTCATCGTAGGGTTGGATGAGATGGTGCTGCCGCACAGCCGCTCGCGCGACGACCCCGAAGCGCTGGCCGAGGAACGCCGCCTGCTGTATGTGGGCATTACCCGCGCCAAGAAAACGCTGACCCTCACCCGCGCGATGCGCCGGCGCAGCCCCTACGGCAGCTATGAAGAAACCCAGGCATCCCGCTTTCTGGATGACCTGCCCGAAGACCTGCTGCAGGGCAGTTCCAAAGGCTTGCCCAGCCGCCTGAACATCGCATCCCGGAACGCGTATTCGCGCTGGGAGACGCCCGCCTACCGCGCTGCGCCGCGCCAGGACCTTCCGCAGAATACGAAATTCAAAGCCGGCATGCTTGTGCGCCATAAGACATACGGGCGCGGAGTGGTAAAAGCCAGCCGGCTTGAGCATGGCGACGAGACCGTGGAAGTCGTTTTTGAAGGCGTCGGCCTGAAGGCTTTGGTCGCATCGCTGGCAAAGCTGGAAATCCTCTGATTTTCCCTTGCAGCGCTGACACACAAACTGACGCTCTCCGACCGGAGGGCGTTTTTGTGCATATGCGCCTGAAGCAGGAATAGAAATCCCCCCGGGATTACAGAACGGAGCGGAAAACCTTTTGCGCATTTTTGCCGCATCGATTTTTCGGGTACGATTAGGCTATGAAATCCAGGCGCGCGCTCTTCCTTGCGGCCAGCGTGCTTCTGCTTGGGCTTGCCTGCCGATTCACCGCTCCGACGCCGGCGGCTTGGGCGCCCAGTTCTACCGCAGAGCTTGATGCCCGCACGCGTGCCGCGCGAGAAACAGAGAGCGCGCGGGAAGAAACCCGCTCGCCTGCCAATATTCCCACCGAGACACTCACGCCCGTGCCGCGCCCGACCGCCGTTGAAGACGGACCCTGGCTGGTTTTCCCGGACGCGCAAGGCGAGCACCTTTACGCGGTGGACAGAGACAGCGGCACGCTCGTACCCATCACCCTGCCGATGCTGACCGACCCGCTGGATATCATCGGGGGCAGAGCGCCGGATGGAGCGCGGGTTTAGCTGCGCGCCGGAACACCCGGGAATCTTACCGAGTTTGGCTTGTACGAACTCGTGAACCCCTGGGAAGCTCCGCGCATGCTGACAGGGCTGCTTTCGCGCGACCTGCAGGAGGCTGTCCTGCAGAATGACGGCATCCAGGCGCAAATGGCTTTACAGGCGGTGCAGCAGCCGCACCCGGTCAGTTGGTCCCGGGATGGCAAAAACGCGGTCTTCCCGGCTGCTCTGGACGGTCCGTCCGCCGATTTGTACCTTTACCGCCCGGGCGCTTCCGGTTTGACGCGCCTTAACCAGCGTTTTCAACAGGATTTCACTCCGCTATGGTCCCCGGAGCAGGATTGGATTGTGTTCCAGGAAGTCAACAGCTATACAACGATTAACGAATGGAAAATCTCGCTGGTCGGCGCGCTGAGCATGCCCACCGGGGCGGTGACCCATTACCTGCACATCCCGCGCGATACCGGCTATTGGGAGCGCTATGCCGGCTGGATGAGCGCGCTCTACCTGCTGACCTATACCCCGACCGATGATGGCGCGGTGGATTTGCGGCTGAGCAACGTTTCCGCCGGCAAGCCGCGCGTGATTTTTGACGGAGCATTCGCGGAGGCGGCTGTGAACCCGCAAAATGGGGATGTGGCAGTGGTGGTGCGGGCGGAAAACAACAACGCCAGGCACCCGGCGGGTATCTATTATTCCTCCAATAACGGAACTACTTTTACAGCGCTTCTGGCGGGTGAGTACCGAAACCTCCGGTACAGTCCTGAAAACAACTTGTTTACGGCTTCGAACGCGCTCGGCGTGATGCAATTTGACCGGACCGGCAGCGTGTTTATGCTGGCAGGGGAGGAACGTCTGGGAATTGCCCCGGACGGGCACTGGCTGATAGGCTGGGGTGGGAACGGCGCGCGCCTGTATTCGCCGCAAGGTTATAAACTGCAATTGCTGACAGACCAGAGCGTCAGCGCGTTGGTGTGGCAGGAGGATTCCAGGGGCTTTTTCCTCCTGGCGCACGGCGGGCTCTTCCACTACCAGTTCCCATTGCTGCAGCCCCGCCTGGTCACGCCGGATGTTTGGCGTGGGGATGAGGGAGCTTTCGTCTGGCTGCGTTGAACCGCTGGGGAGGCGAACAGAGACGACCAACAGCCCTGCGAGAAGGTATAATTACAGGGAAAGACAAAGGAGAACCATGAGCACCATCTTTACCTGGTACGGACACGCGACCATCGGTCTGGACTGCGGCGGGATTGCGCTGGTGGTGGACCCGTTTTTCAGCGGAAATCCTGCCGCGCCGCTAAAGCCGCAGCAGGTGCGGGCGGATTATCTGCTCGTCACGCATGGGCACGGCGACCATATTGGCGACGCGCTGGATATCGCCCGGCGAACAGGGGCGGTCATAATCGCCAACGCGGAAATCAGCGCTTGGTTCTCCGCCAAAGGTATCAAGACCCATGCCCAACACATTGGTGGAGGCTTTCAGTATCCCTTCGGCTACCTCAAACTCACGCAAGCGCTGCACGGCTCCGCGCTGCCGGACGGCAGCAACGGCGGCAGCCCGGCGGGCTTTTTGCTGACCACGAACGCCGGCGAGAAAATCTACCTGGCTGGGGATACTGGCCTCTTTGGCGATATGCGCCTGATTGGCGAGGAAGGTCTGGACCTGGCGGCAATTCCCATCGGCGATAATTACACCATGGGACCTGATGATGCCCTGCGAGCAGTGCGGCTGCTGCAGCCAAAAGTCGTGATTCCCATCCATTACAACACATTCTCACTGATCCGGCAGGACGCGCTGGCCTGGAAGAAACGCGTGGAGGCAGAAACCGAAACGCACGTGGAAGCGCTGAACCCTGGCGAAACCTTCAGTATAGGAGCGTAGATGACTGAGCAGACCCAAACACCCACCCCAAAACCGGGGCGCATTCCCCCGGGACAGCTGTTGACCAAACGCTTTCCGGTGCTGCACTACGGACCCGTGCCAACCTTTGACCCCAACACCTGGACCTTCAGGGTGTGGGGTGAGGTTGAAAAGCCGCTGACGCTTACCTGGGAGGAGTTTTGCGCGCTTCCGCGCACTGCTCTTACCATGGACCTGCACTGCGTGACTACCTGGAGCAAGCTGGATACGCATTGGGAAGGCGTTTCCCTGAAGACCCTGCGGGAACTTGGCCTGGTGGTGCCGACAGCCGAGGCGCGCTTTGTGATTCAGCACGCGGAATTCGGGTTTACTGCCAACCTTCCGATTGAGGTGGTTGCGGCGGATAACTTTCTGCTGGCGACGCATTATGAGGGGCAGCCGCTCAGCCCGGAGCACGGCTTCCCTTTGCGCGGCGTGACCGGCGCAATCCCTGGGCGCGACGACCTCAAAGATGTTTACCTGTGGAAGGGCGCTAAATGGCTGCGCGGTTTGGAGTTCAGCGCGCATGACCGCCCGGGCTTTTGGGAGCGGGCTGGTTACCACAACGAAGGGGATATCTGGTTGGAGCAGCGCGCGGCCTGAAAGTTTCCATATTTCATCCTGGACGATTGGATGCGTCATCGCTCGCAAAGCGGTCTCTTCCCTGGGATCAAGGTTTGAAACGTCGGACTTTGTGTCTGCGGTTTGTCCTCCTGAGCAAAGCGAAGGATCCTGTCGTTTTGCATTGATGAGATTATTCGCCTTCGGCTCAGAACGACAAATGTTCGTCATCGAAAGCCTGCGAAGCGCTACCCAAAGGGTACTTTGTCTCCCGATCAGCAAACAGGCAGATTGCCGCGGTCGCTGGCGCTCCCTCGCAAAGACGCATCCGGTGTTTTCGCGAGCTTGCGAAGCGCTACCCTAGGGTGCTCTGTCACGCGGTCAGCAAACAGGCAGATTGCCGCGGTCGCTGGCGCTCCCTCGCAAAGACGAATCCGGTGTTTTCGCGAGCCTGTGAAGCGCTACCCAAAGGGTACTTAGTCTCCCTTTCAGCAAACAGGCAGATTGCCGCGGTCGCTATCGCTCCCT
>JBCFBH010000078.1:4410-8218 GCA_038562595.1 Anaerolineaceae bacterium | reverse complement strand
GTACGCTCACGGTTATCCTTGGGCCGAATGGAATCGGCAAGACGACGCTGCTTTACATGGCTTTGGGTTGGCTGCAGCCTTCAGCCGGGCGGGTGCTCCTGGAAGATCGGCCGCTGCAAGATTATTCCCGCGCGGAGTTGGGTCGGCGGGTTTCGCTGGTGCCGCAAACAGAGCGCCAGCCGTATTCCTACACCGTTCTCGAATATGTATTATTCGGACGCGCTCCGCACCTGGCGCTGTTTGGCGCGCCGGGGAAAGATGATGAGCTGGCGGCGCGGCAAGCGCTGGTTCGGGCGGGCATCGCGGAACTGGCCAATGCCTATGTGGACCAGCTCAGCGGCGGGGAGGGGCAGTTGGTGCTCATCGCCCGCGCTCTGGCACAAGAACCGCGCGTGCTTTTGCTGGATGAGCCCAGCGCGCATCTGGACCTGGGCAACAAATATCGCCTGATGCAAACGCTGTCCGACCTGCGTCGGGACGGCACGACTATCCTGATGACGACGCACGACCCGGAAATTGCCCAGGCACTCAGCGACGAAACCGTTCTGGTGGACGGGAGCGGTTCGGTGACCGTGGGAACGCCAGCGCAGCTGCTGACAGCGGAAAAACTTTCCCGGCTCTACCACCTTCCGGAAGGCGCGCTGGGAATTCACCCTTCTCATCCCGGGATCGCCTTAAGGCGTTTTTAAACGTCGCAACATAAAAAAGGCAGAGGGTGCAGTGTGAACTGCTGAACTGCACCATCTGCCTTTTTGTTTTTCTTTGAGGGGTTCAGGCTTTTAACAATTGCATAAACGCGGCAGCGTTGATACCCCGTGCCAGTTCGGCGCTGAAATTCTTTTGACTTTCCACCGCGTTCTTTACTGGCGCGGCCACAGAGGCATCGCCAAGCAGGATGGAACCGCGCAAGACGCCGGCGCGGAAAATGAAGCTGGCGTAGTTACCGTTGCTTTCCTCCACGATCATCACCTCACCGCTTTCGGCAGGTGTAATCTGACCAATGCTGAAAAGTTCAATCCCCAGCACTTTCAGGCGCGCGGAAGGCGGGTCGTCGGCAAATTTGGATGCTTTGCCCGCCGCGGAGAAGCCCGCGATGCTGCCCTGACTTTTGGCGGGCATCCACAAGCCATACATATGACCCTGATGCTCGGTATCATCGCCCGCAGCAAAAATCCGGGGGTCGGAAGTGCGCATGGTGTCATCCACCAGCACGCCGCGATTAACGGCGAGCCCGGCTTTGCGCGCGAGTTCCAGATTAGCGTTCACGCCCGCGCTGATGATTACCAGGTCTGCTGGCAAAACTGTGCCATCTTCCAGCTGCACGCTTTCAACATGTTCCGTGCCAAGCAGCGCCCTGGTCTTCGCGCCGGTAAAAACCTTAATCCCCATGCTTTCGATTTTCTGCTGCAGGATCCGGCTCGCGGCCTCGTCCAACTGACGCGGCAGCAGCCACGGCAAACTTTCCACCACGCTCACCTGCGCGTCGCGCCGGGAAATCGCGCCGGCGACTTCCAGACCGAGCAAGCCTCCGCCGATACAAACTACATTCACCGGCCGGGTACAGACAGCCAGGATGCTGTTCGCGTCGCGCAGGGTGCGCAGGGTTTGCACTCCCGCCAAATCCACGCCCGGGAAGGGCGGCACAAAGGGAGACGCGCCGGTGGTCATGATGAGCGTGTCGTAATCGAAGACGCGCCCGTCCGCGCAAAACACCTGCTGTGCGCTCGGGTCGATGTCCACGACTTTGCAGTTCAGGTGCAGTTCGATGTGGTTTTCCAGGTACCAGGCCCGGGAGTGGAGATCGAGCTTGCTGTCGTCCAGTTCGCCAGCCAGGTAGCGGGTGAGGTTCATGCGGAAATAGGGCAGCTCCGTTTCATCGGAAAGCAGGACCACTTTCCCGTTCGGATCGGCTTGATGGATCGCGTCGGCGGCGCTGACGCCGGCAATGCCCGCGCCGATAATCAGATAGCGCTTGCCAGCCGGGAGGATTTCTTCAAAGTGATTCCGGTCGGTCCCGCACTGCGGGCAGCTATCCGGGGGTTCAGCGCCTATAGAGGAGAACCCACATACATTACAAACCCATTGTTTCAAAGGTAATTCATTCATCGGTCACCTCTTGTGAGCAATCGCAAAATCAGGACTAATCGTGATGTCAGTGTAGCACAACGCCTTCCATATTTCAGGTCTATATACAAGCTTTATACGAGCGGGCGGCGGAGGGCTGGCGCAGGTGTGGGTATAATTGGAAGTGACAGATTCCGGAGGTATTTTTATGAGATCAGCTTTGAGCGCGTTCTGGTTGTTAGCTGGCTGCCTGACGATGATTTTGCTACTTGGGTTTCTTGCGGAGCGCCTGCGCAAGATGCGCGGGATAAAAAGCGCGCCGGGCTATCTGGGCGCTATCATCTGGGTGATTGCCATGATTGGCTATGCCGTGCTGGGCAGTAATGATATGTCGGACCCGCTCATATTCATCCTGGTCAGCAGCATTATTCCGCTGGTGTACCTGATTAATATCCTGATCATCCTGCTCTCCAGGCGTTACACCTGGAAGAACCCGGAAGATAAGCGCTCGGCCAGCCATTTCTCCATTGTCATTCTGGCGGTATTGCTGGTCTGGGTCATCGGGCTCATCCTTATCTAAAACAGCCTCGCTAACCCGAGAACACTAATTGAGTGCTTGGGGCTATAATTTGGGGACTTAAGTCATCACAAGCAGGAGTAATTTATGATAAACGAAACGAGCAACCGACCTAAAACCACGCTTGTGGATTGGATTCTGCGGCTGCTGAAAGGCATTCTGGTCGGGATTGGTTTCATCACGCCAGGGCTCTCGGGCGGAGTCCTGGCAGTTGTATTTGGCATCTACGAACCGCTCATGCGTTGGCTCGGGAATCTGCGTGAAAAGTTCCTGCAGAACCTGATTTACTTCCTGCCGGTAGGGATCGGTGGAATTCTGGGCGTGCTGGCTTTTTCGGCAGTGGTTGAATGGGCGTTCGGGAATTATTCTGCGCAGTTCACCTGGCTTTTTATCGGCTTTATCACAGGAACTTTCCCCTCGCTCATCAAAGCCTCCGGAAAACAAGGCCGCAAAAGCTGGCATTGGGGATTGCTGACTGTCGTCGCGTTGGGGACGGTGGTGTTGATGCGCTGGCTGGAAACTATCCGCAGCGTACAACTGGCGCAGAACTTCGGCAGCTGGCTGCTGAGCGGCGCGATGATCGGGCTGGGCGTGGTCGTTCCGGGGATGAGTCCTTCGAATTTCCTGATTTACCTCGGTCTGTATGAACCCATGGCCAGCGGCATCAGTCGTTTGGACTTTGGGGTCATCATTCCCCTGGCCTTGGGCGGATTGGCCTGCGTGCTGCTGTTTGCCCGGTTGGTGTCCTGGCTCTTCAAGAAGTATTACACGCTGATGTACCACATTATCCTGGGGGTCGTGGTTGGGTCCACCCTGGCTATCATCCCCTCAGGCGTGCGCGGTTTGGGCATGATTGCGGTTTGCGCGCTGCTCTTCACGGCAGGCGGGCTGATTTCCTTCCTGCTGGCCAAACTGGACGAGAAATATTCCCGGGACACTGTGGAATAAGGCTTGTGCGTTCCAATAATTCAGGGTCCTGACCGGATTTACCCGGACAATTCTAAGATTATCGGGGCAGTTATGGATTTTGCTGCCCTAAGAACTGCTTTTATCCATTAAAATAGAGGTGTAAGAGCAGCGAGGTAGAAGGATGCAGAGAGATTTCGATAAAGCGGACTGGGCGGTCGGGTTGATGCAAGCGCGCCAATCCGTGCGCAATTTTAAAGA
>JBCFBH010000078.1:0-4400 GCA_038562595.1 Anaerolineaceae bacterium | reverse complement strand
GCATTAGCCGCCGGCATTAACAGTGCCACCGGCGGTAACTTGCAGCCATATTCCATCCTCGTTGAAAAAAACCGCCTCAAAAACCAGCAGTTGGCGCAGCTGTGCGGAAATCAGAGCTTCATCGCGCAAGCGCCGGTAAATCTTATCTTCCTGCTGGACTGGCACAAGCTGGCAGTTTTCAGCCGCAAAAACAACGCGCCGTTCACCTGCAACAAAAGCTTTCGGCATTTCATGATTGCCATGGAAGATATTGTCTGCGCCGCGCAGAGCATCGAGACCGCGGCCTGGATGTACGGCATCGGCGGCTGCTACGTAGGCACCATCCTGGAGTGCATCCCAGCCATTGCCGAAATGTACAAGCTGCCAATGCTGACGGCGCCGGTTTTGCTGCTAAGTCTGGGTTACCCCAAGACCCTGGCTGTTCCACGCAAAAAGCTGGACATGGACATGGTTGTTTTTCGCGGCGCGTACCCCGCGCTCAGCGTCGAAAAGATTTGCGAGGCGTACGACCGCAAGTATTCCGGCATGCGCTTCTCCTTGCCCGCGGACCCGCACAGAAGGCAGGCGCTGCTGGAAGAGTTCCGCGCGGCGCTGGCTACGACCTACACTGAAAGCAAATGCGAGGAAATCGTAAAGGCGGCGGATAAGGCCGGTTCGATATCTGAAATTCAACGCCGCTTTGGGCTGCATTACCATGCCGCGGAAATGCTCAGCCCCGACATCATCGAAGGTCTCGCCAGCCAGGGCATTTATCCTTATTTCGGACTGCTGGAGCAGGACCCCGACGCTTAATCCACGCATCTCCACCAGGCGCATTCCCTCCTTATACCGGATGCTGCCCGGGTATTTAGCGCGGCTGCACCGCGCATCTGGACTGCTGAGGAGTGAGAAATAAATATCCCTAAAGAATTTTTCTTTTTATCTTGTTTACTTTTGAATATCCCTTAGGTTTGGAGGTACATAATGGGCATGATGCTGGAGGTGCGCAATCTGGTGAAAAAGTACGGCGAAATACTCGCCGTGGATGACATTTCCTTTGATATTCAGGAAGGTGAAATCTTCAGCCTGCTGGGCCCGAACGGGGCTGGGAAAACCACCACAATCTCCATCCTTTCCACGCTGTTCTCGCCGACTGCTGGCGACGCGTCCATCTTCGGGTATTCCGTGACCAAAAATCCGATGGAGGTGAAGCGCTTGATCGGCGTCGTCCCTCAGGAAATCGCGTTGTACGACGATATGACCGCGCTCGAAAATCTGAATTTCTGGGGCGAGATGTATGGCCTTTCCGGCAGCGCGCTGAAAACCCGCGTGAAAGAACTGCTGGAGCAGATTGGGCTGGCAGACCGCGCCAAAGAACGCATCAAGACCTACAGCGGCGGGATGAAGCGCCGCGTGAACATCGCCGTCGGGCTGATGCACGAACCGCGCCTGCTGTTTATGGACGAACCGACCGTCGGCATCGACCCGCAGTCCCGTCGGGCAATCCTCGATTCGGTCAAATCTCTGAACAAAGCCGGCATGACCATTCTGTACACCACACACTATATGGAGGAGGCCCAGGAGCTCTCGGACCGGGTCGGGATTATTGACCACGGCAAGTTGATTGCCCTGGGCACCCAACGTGAGCTGACTGCCAGGGTGGGAGAGATGGACACCCTCATCCTGCACCTCGGCGAAAATGAGGATCCTGACCATCTGGCCCAGGCGCTCACAACGCTCAGCGGCGTCTTACAGGCCGACCCGAGTGACCATACGGTCGCGCTGGTGACGCCTTCCGCGGAGGAGCTGCTGGCGCCGGTGGTTTCACGCGCCAATGAGTTGGGAATAAAAATTCATTCAGTGGAACTGCGCGAACCGAACCTTGAAGCGGTTTTCCTGCATCTAACCGGGCGTGCGTTAAGGGACTGACGCCATGAACCTGCGCAAATTCTTCCTCATCGCTTTTAAAGACCTGCGCTTAATCTTTCGCGATCCAGCCGGCTTGATTTTCATGCTGCTGGCGCCGTTCGCGCTTACGCTGGGCATGGGGGCGCTCACCGGTCGTTTTTCCGGTTCCACCCAGCTCGGCATCAGTCAGATTCCCCTGGCAATTGTGAACCAGGACGGCGGCGAACTGGGACAGGCGCTGGAGGACTTATTTACGTCCGATGAACTCAGCGAACTCATCGCCGCGCAAGTCACAGCGGACCCGGCAGCGGCGCGCGCGCTGGTGGACCAGGACAAGTTGGCAGCGGCGCTTATCGTCCCGGACGGCTTTACCCAAAGCATCTATTCCACGGACAGTGGTGGAAATGTCGTCGTGGTGGAATTTTACGAAAACCCCACGCGCCCGACCTCAACGGGCATCGCGCGCTCTATTCTGGAAAGCTTTCTGAACCAGGTGGAAATCGGGAAAGTCTCAGGCACCCTGATTATCAGCCAACTGATTGCCTCGGGAGCGATCCCACCGGAACAGGCTGCCGCGTTGGGCGCGGAAGTGGGTCGGGATCTGGTCGGGAACACGGAAGGCAGCGCTTCCATCAAACTTAATGCCAACACTGTGGAAGGCAGCGGGGCGAAATTTGACACTCTGGCTTATTTCGCGCCGGGCATGGCGATGCTGTTCCTGATGTATACCATGTCCTTTGGCGGGCGCTCGCTGTTGGTGGAAAGCCGGGAAGGAACGTTGGCGCGCATGCTGATATCGCCCACCAATCCGGGCTTTGTGCTGGGTGGAAAGGGCTTTGGAATTTTCCTCACCGCCGCGGCGCAGCTCGTCATCTTGATTGTGGGTACCTCGCTGCTGTTCCAGCTTTCGTGGGGGGATGGGAATGCTGTCGCGCTGCTGATTCTGGCGGCGGCATTCGGCGCTTCTGGTTGGGGCATTCTGATGGCGTCCGTGTTTAAAACGCCCGGGCAGGTAACTATCATTGGTTCCGCCATACCGCTCCTGTTTGGAATTCTGGGAGGCAGCTTCTTTGACCTGAGTTTGCTGCCGGAATGGGTGCGCAAGCTGGGCATGGTGACGCCCAACAGCTGGGCGAATGAAGGCTTCCGCATTCTCAACATGGGCGGCAAGCTTTCCGCCATCCAACCCCATCTCACCGCGCTGGTCATTATGGGCGCGGTACTTTACGCGCTTGGGACGGTTTTGATCAGCCGGCGCGGGCTGGTACAAAAGTGAGGCGCGGGATGAAAAAACTGCTCGCTATCATCAAAAAAGACACGATTTTGCGGTTTACCAGTCCGGTGGAGTGGTTGTTCTTTATTATCCTGCCTCTGGTGTTCATCTTTATCATCAGCGGCGGCACCAATCAGAACGGCGACCCCAGACTTGTGCTGACGGTGGCGGACCAGGCTGACACTGCGCTATCCCGGACGCTCTATGAAGAATTGGCAAGGTCCAGCGCGGTGAATCCAGTGCTGTCGGAGTATGACCAGGCTTTAAAGGATTTTGAACAACTAAAAGTTTCAGCGCTGTTGATTATCCCCGCGGGGTTTGATGCCGACGCGCTGGCAGAAGGGAACGCTTCGCTTGAACTGCGCAAGCAGCCGAATTCGCTGAACGGGCTGGCGGCAGAGCAGGCTGTGGAGTTGGCAGTCAACCGGGTTTCCAGTCTGGCGGAAATTGCGCGTGTGAGCACCGAACGCGCGGCGGAATTCCAACCTTTTGCCGATGACGCGGAACGCCGGGCTTTCTACGACGCGGCTTTTGCGCAAGCCCAGACCATGCTCGCGGAGGCTCCGGACCGGCTGCAAAGTGCGGTCGGCAGCACGGCAGACCCGATTGAATACGATGCAAAAGCCAACTCGACCGCCGGGCAGATGATCACCTGGGTGTTTATTCCGCTCATCGGTCTTTCGGCGATGCTCGCCTTTGAGCGCGCCAACGGAACGCTGCGGCGTTTGCTGGTCACGCCCACCAGCAAAGCGACATTTCTGGGCGGCACCATCCTTGGGCAGGGATTGACGGCACTGGTACAGATGGCAATTCTGATTGCTTTTGGGATTCTGGTGATGAACATGAAGTGGGGGCAGTCGCCGGCTGGCCTGGCGATGGTTATGGTGTCTTTCACGCTGGCGGCTGCCGCGCTGGGCACGATGCTGGGCACCTTTGTCAAAAGCGAATCGCAGGCGAACGGGCTGGCAGTGTTGATTGGCATGCTGATGGCGATGATGGGCGGCTGTTGGTATCCGATTGAGCTCTTTCCCGCGGCTGTCCGCAGCGCGGCGCAAGCGCTGCCGACCTATTGGGCGATGCAGGGTTTTCTGGATATCGCGGTGCGTGGGCAGGGGCCGGCTGGGGTGCTGCAGGAATGCGCGGTGCTGCTTGGCTTCGCGCTCTTGTTTTTCTCGGTTGGCATCGCGCGTTTTAAGTATGAGTAGAGGGGGACCAGTTTTGGCAGCCGCTCCCTCGCAAC
>JBCFBH010000077.1:0-8286 GCA_038562595.1 Anaerolineaceae bacterium | reverse complement strand
GTGAACACCGTGTAAGGGTTGCCGTCTGCCTTCAGAACAGACCCAAGAGGATGCCCGCCCACCCCCGGCAGCAGGCTCAGGTTCACGCGGGTCCCCACCGCGCGGTCGCGTTCGCGGGCATAGGGGGAGGCATCTTCTTCAGCAATGACCGGGACCCCACCAAGTTCTTCCACCAGGCGCGGGATTTCTTCCACCGGGTCACCGCAGCGGATAAGCAGGCCGGAACCCAGCTTGCGCAGGTCAGTTTGCAGACTGCGAAGCCCCGCGAACAGAAAAGCCTGCCTGCGCTCAGCTGGTTTTTCCAGCAGGAACGGGTCCAGAACGAAGACTGGAACGAATGCCCCGCCCGCGTCAAGCGCGGCCTGCAAGGCCAGGTTGTCGGTCAGTCTCATGTCGCGGCGAATCCACCAGATTGCCATGCGCGTCCTTTCGCTGTGGGGTGTATGCGTGTGGCAATTTTACCTGAAAGGGGCAGCTGGGCAGGTTTTTGGTGGAGAGGATTTTGCGTTGTGGATTTTGCGTTGGACAAAATTGCAGGGATTTGCTATAATCTTTGCACTTCGGGCGCGTAGCTCAGTTGGTTAGAGCGCACGGTTCACATCCGTGAGGTTCGGAGGTTCGAGCCCTCTCGCGCCCATTTTTTTATTTAATCCCTTTGCTTTCTTTTACTCCCATTCGAATTGTCCCATCCGTGCACCCGCAAGGGGTGTAATAAAGGTTCGGGAGATGCGTCCCTCTCGCGCCCATGTTTTTATTTAATCCCCCGCCTACTGCAATTCCGTTTTTGTTGGTTCCATCCGTGCACCCGCAGAGGGTGTAATAAAGGTTCTGAAGGTAAGTCCCCTTTAGGGGATCGAGCCCAGCTCCGCACTGCCTGCGGCTTGTCGCACAATTGTTTTAGTTATTCCCCTGGCTGAAATTAATCCATTTTTCTTATCCCATCCGTATCCCCTCAGGGATTGTAATATGGTTAGAGCTCCATAAATCGTGCCGTGTCTTCCACCCCTCTCCGTCATGGCGCAATCCCGACGATAATCCGCGTCTGGGAGTAATAACCTGCCTTCATATCCGCCGGCTCCGTGCTCAGCTGCCGCCCGCAGAAATACAGCACCAGCCCGCCTTCCTCAAGCCCGGCAAACCCGCTCTCCGGGTAGGTTTCCGCCAGGTAGGGCACCAGGTCCATCACATGCTCCGCCGCCTCGGGCACTTCTGCCGCAGGAACGCGCGCCAGGGCTGAGACGGTGCCGCTCACACTCTCTCCGCCAATCGCAAAAAGCGCCTCGCTCCCAAGCAGGCACTGCGCGGCTTTCAGGTCAAACTCTTCCGGGGTATTCAATCTGCCGCTCTCGTTTCGCTCCAGGTATTCCTGCAGGGCAAAAGCGCTTTGCGGCTTGCCAAGCCAATCCAGCCCCGAATGCATCCAAAAACCGGTGTAGCCGATATGTTCCCAGGCAACCACATTGCTCTTCCCAACCTCGAAAATTCCACTTTGGAAAATATCCGGCGTCCAGGCGTACACCATGAACTCCGGCAAGGCAATCGTATCCCCACAAACTGTCGCAAAGTGTGCGCTTATCGGCGCATCGAGCCAGCTGACCCCTCCGAAGCGCATCCATGTATCTTCTGGCTGCGTGGGTACCGCGGCTTCCTCAGGTACAATTGCGCGCCCCAATCCGGAACGCAATGGACGCTCCCCGACACCTTCCGGGCTCTTGCGTGCCTCGTCGGCAGCTTCCGCCAAAAATGGGTCGCTAATCTCTGGCACACTCTCCGGAACCGGCGACAGCGGAGGGTTGTACTGCCGAAACAGCACAACCCCCAGAATGATTGCGAGGATGCCGGAGCTTACGCCGACAGCCTGCAGCAGTTTTTTCCAGATTTTATTCATCCAGCTTCTTTAATGCGGCGTAAGAGCCAATCGAAATCAATCCAAAGACCGCCGCGGCGGTTTGCAGGAGCGCGGGGCTGAACCCGCCACCTGTCTGGGGAGACCGACTCGGCGCTGGGGTTGGCGTGGGCGTGCCGGCCGGCTCTTCAGGGTCAGGTGTTGAGGAAGTTTCCAGGGTAGGGGTTGGGCTCTCTTCAGGAGCTGTGGTTGGGGTACTCGTGGGGAGCTCCGTCGGTTCGGTCGTGGGTGTGGTCGTCGCGCTTGGTTCCAGCGGAGGCGTATTCGTCGCTGTAGGCGTAAACTCCTGCGTCGGGGTGCTGGTGGGTGGCTGCGCTTCGGTGGGTGTGTTGGTTGGGGTATTCGTCGCTGTGTTTGTTGGAGTATTTGTTGGGGTATTCGTCGGCGTATTGGTCGCAGTTGGCGTATTTGTTGGCGTGTTTGTGGCAGTAGGTGTAAACGTAGCGGTTGGCTGCTGGTTGACCCGATAATTGTCACCTTTATTCCCAACTGTGACATTATACGTTCCCCAATCATCGGCTGGGATAGTATAAGCGGCGAAGCAGAAAGCTCCGTCCTCCCCCACAGTCACAGTGCCTCCGGCAACTGTCTGTCCGGGGTCCCCCGAAGCGCCTCCGGGCTGCCCGACAATGCTCCATGGATAAGAACCTGGATCAAAATTATTGCCATTAATATGGACGGTTTCTCCGGTCTGGTAAATGTTTACATCCTGGTCAGGGCTACCGCAGGTATTCCGCGTAGTCCAGATGGCACCGGGATTCCCCTGCGCACTTGTTTGAGAAAACACCAGAGAAAGTGCGGAGAGAACTAAACTGAGCGCGATGATAATTCGTAAAGTGCCTTTTTTCATTGCAATCCTTTCGCAACAACCACATTAATATTTGGATGGATTGTATTATTACCAATTTACTCATATTATTACATCGGCTACGTACTATCAAATCACTGTACAAGGAGGGCGTTTCCAAAGACACGCTGCTGGGGAGTTTCCAGTGTTATTTACGCCTGTTTTCAGGCGTAAAACCCGCATGGTCGTCCATTCTCACCCCCGGCGCCCGGCGTCCCGCCGAAGCTGGATTATAATTAGCTTCCACACACAAAAATGAGGATTCTTCTATGCCACCCATCTCCCTGACCGGCATCAAACCGACCGGCAACCCGCATATCGGCAACTACTTCGGAATGTATAAATCCGCGCTTGCCCTCACCCAAAAATACCTGGGGATGTACTTCGTCGCGGACCTGCACGCGCTGACGACCACGCCAGACCGCAAGGAACTGCAGGGGCTCATTTACGAGGTGGCTGCCAGCTGGATCGCCCTGGGGCTGGACGTGGAAAAGTCCATTTTCTTTCGCCAGTCGGATATCCCCGAAATCCCCGAATGCACCTGGCTGCTCAGCTGCGTCACGCCCAAAGGGCTGCTGAACCGGGCGCACGCCTATAAAGCCGCGCTGGACAAGAACCTGGAAACAGGGCGCGACCCCGACGACGGCGTGAATGCCGGGCTCTACAACTACCCGGTCTTAATGGCGGCCGACATCCTGCTCTACGATTCCGATGTCGTGCCGGTCGGGCTGGACCAGAAGCAGCACATCGAAATTACGCGCGATATCGCCGAGAATTTCAACCGCATCTACGGCAAAACGCTGAAGCTGCCCGAGGGAATCATCCCGGAGGATGTGCAGTCCGTACCAGGCATCGACGGGCGCAAGATGAGCAAGAGCTACAACAATACGCTGCCCATTTTTGCCCCGGAAAAAGACCTGCGCAAACAGATTATGCGCATCGTCACCGACAGCACGCCGCCTGAGGAGCCCAAGAACCCGGATACCTGCAACCTCTATCAAATCTACCGCCTGTTTGCCCCTCCAGAGCGGCTGGAGGAAGTGCGCGGGTTGTATCTCCACGGCGGCCTGGCCTACGGCGCGCTCAAGGCCGAGCTGGCAGACCTGCTGCTGGCCTACTTCGCCGAAGCCCGCGGCAAGTACAACGCGCTCATCGCGGACCGCGCCTATCTGGACCAGGTGCTGGCGCAGGGCGCACAAAAAGCGCGCGCCATTGCCGCTCCGGTGCTCAAGCGCATGCGCAAAGCTGTCGGGATTGACGCTTAGCGCGAGCGGGACGCCCGGAACAAGAATCGACATATTGATTTCAAACAAGAGAGCGGACGAAGAGCGGCAACGCCTTGGCGCGGAACGACGCAGAGCGCAACCAATCCAAATCCCCGCTCTAAGGAAAAACATTGATGGACAGTAAGCAGCGCATTAAACAGACAAATTTTTCGGTTAGCCTCGGTTTGGGCGCGAACATAGTCCTCGCGCTGGTCAAATCCATCGTAGGCATCCTCGGCAGCTCCCCAGCCTTGCTGGCGGACGGCATCAATTCCACCTCCGATGTGGTCTATTACCTGGTGGTATCTGTTTTTGTGCGCGCAGCCAACAAGCCCGCGGATGACGAGCACCCCTTTGGGCATACCCAGTACGAGAGCGTTGGCGCGCTTGTGGTTGGCGCGTTTGTGATTACCACCGCGCTTACCATCTTCTGGAACGCCATCGATACATTAGTGCAGGTGCTGCAAGGCACAGGGGAATTCACTGGAGGCAGCTCGCTTGCGCTCTACGTCGCTTTTGGGACCGTCCTCATCAAAATCGCGCTCTTCATTATTACCTCCCGTATCGGCAAACGCACCAACAACGAGACCGTGATTGCGCTGGCTGCGGACCACCGCAATGATATTCTGGCAGCTATGGCTGCCACGCTGGGCATCTTTATGGGCAGGCTGGGTTACCTTTGGATGGATCCTGCTGCCGGAGGACTGGTCGCGTTCTTCATCCTGCGCACCGGTATCTCCATTGTGCGGGAATCGACCGCCGCGCTGATGGATACCGTGCCCGGTAAGCCCCTGAACGACAAAGTCACAGAGCTGGTGCGCTCTATCCCTGGCGTGCAGGAAGTGGATAACATCCTGGCGCACCGCTTCGGGCAATATTACATCATCAATCTGACCATCAGCGTGAGCGATCAGATTTCGGTTCACGACGGGGACATGATTGCCAGCCAGGTCGAAAAGACCTTGCTGGATACTCTCCCGGATTTGCGCAGCGTGCATGTGCATTACCACCCACGTCCGCAGTTCCGCGCCGAACTGTAAGCCTTCAGCCCCACCCACCCTGTTTTTTGCGTGGTTCGTCTTTCGCCGCCGCGCACTGGATGGTTCGTTTCCCGATGCCCAGTCGGGCAAAGGGCGCAAGCGAAGGTCCTGCTTTCCGACTGACCAGATGCTTCGCTCGCAAATCAGCATGACAAGCCCGGTTTGTCATCGCGAGGCAGGCGGTTGTCATCCTGCTGCCCGCACGGGTATAGGTCGTCAGCGAAGGATCTTTTCAAAAAAAACAGATTCTTCACTTTGTTCAGAATGACGAAATGGACTGTGAAATACCGTACCACGAAAACCCCAGGTTCTTCACTTCGGCCAGAGCTCTTCCGGTCATCAGAATGACAGACTCTCCCCCGCGTCTGGAGCCGCGATTCCCACCATCGAGCCAGAGTCCCCCGGTCTGGGATATAATCCAATCAAGGGCTCACGTTTCTGCCGCGCCACTCTCACCCCCAAGCCCTTCCAGGAGGCCTCAGCATGATTGCCAACTTTCGATACTACAACCCCACCCAAATCATCTTTGGCACGGGCATCATCGCCAAAATCAACAAGCTCATCCCCCGCAAATCGAAAGTGATGCTCCTCTACGGCGGCGGCTCTATCAAAAAGAACGGCGTCTACGAGCAGGTGATGGCAGCGCTCAAAAAGCGTGAGGCGCTGGAATTCGGCGGCATCGAAGCCAACCCGGACTACGACACCCTCATGCGAGCGGTCAAAAAAATCCAGAAAAAGGGCGTCAACTTCCTGCTGGCGGTCGGCGGCGGTTCGGTCATCGACGGCGTCAAATTCATCGCGCTGGCAGCCCGCTACCCCGGAAAGGACCCCTGGGATATTCTGGCAGGCGACGGCCTCTCCCAAGCCGCAGAAGCCCTGCCCTTCGGAACCGTGCTCACCCTGCCCGCCACCGGCAGCGAGATGAACAGCAACGCCGTGATTTCCCGCCGCAGCATCCAGGAAAAGCTCTCCTTCAGCAGCGACCTGGTCTTCCCGCGCTTTTCCATCCTGGACCCGGAAACAACTTATTCCCTGCCCCAAAAACAAATCCGCAACGGGCTGGTGGATGCCTACGTGCACGTGTTGGAGCAGTACCTCACCTATCCGGTGGGCGCTCTGGTGCAGGATAGGCAGGCGGAAGCTATCCTGATGGCTTTGATGGACCTGGCTCCGGATGCCCTGCGCGTGCCGCCCGATTACAACGCCCGCGCCAACTTTATGTGGGCCGCCAGCAACGCCCTCAACCACACCCTCAGCCGCGGCGTGCCCGAGGATTGGGCCACTCACAACATCGGGCACGAGCTCACCGCGCTTTACGGTCTGGACCACGCCGAAACGCTCGCGGCGGTTCTGCCCTGGCTGCTGTGGGTCAAGCGCAAGCAGAAGCAGGACAAACTGCTGCAATACGGCTACCGCGTGCTGGATATCAAGACCCAAAAGTATTCCGAGCGCATCGACCAGACCATCGCAGCCACGGCGGCTTTCTTTCACAGCCTGGGCATGCCCACCACGCTCACGGCCTACGGGATTGACCCCGAGGAAGCCGCGCAGAAGGTGCAGGCGCGCATGGAAAGCCACAGCTGGAGCTTTGGCGAGCATAACGACATTGACGGCAAGACCGCCGCGGAGATTTTGAGGTTGAGCAGGTAGGGGAGTTACTCCACAAAAAAGAGAAGAGCGCTTGACCGGCGCTCTTTTGCTTACTTCCCGCTTACCCCCGCCGGCGGAACAGGTTCTTCACCAGCGCCCAGCCCAACTTGAGCGCCATCATCGCGTAATAAAATCCGTTGAACAGAAAAAAGTAATCCCGCGCGAAGTGCTTGCGGTAATAGAGGTAATAAGAGCGGTGCCATTCCAGAATGGAGTTGGCTGGCTGGGCTTTGCTGCCGCCCTCGCCGCCGTAATGCACAATGCGCGTGAGGGGCACGTACATCACTTTCCAGCCAGCTTTGCGCGCCCGCAGACAATAGTCGCTGTCCTCCTGGTAGGCAAAGAACTGCTCATCAAACGGCCCCACCTGCTCCCAGGTTTCCCGTCGGATAAGCATGCAAGAGCCTGAAACTGCCTTCACCTCCGCGATTTCATCCTCGGGCAGCCAGCTTTGCAGGTAGCCGTTCAGCGCGCGGCTGTGGGGGAAGAGCTTGCCCAGTCGTAAGAAGTACCCGAACACTTCCGCGGGGCGCGCCTCTCCGCGCCGGCACTGCTGCTGAAAGCTCCCATCCGCGTTCAGGACCTTTGGAATGGCAATGCCTGTTTCGGCGTTCGCGCGCATCCAGGCCACCAGCGGTGAAAACGCGTCCTCAATCAGGAGCGTGTCGGGGTTGAGCAGCAGGAAAATTTCGCCGCGCGCTTCCGCCAGCATCTGGTTGACCGGCTTGCTGAAGCCTTCGTTACGCGTATTGCGGATGAGCCGGACCTGCGGGAACCCGGCTGCCAGCATTTCCAGCGTGCCGTCGTTTGAGCCGTTATCGGCAACGATGATTTCGTAGGCGAGCGAGGTTGTGCCCTCCGTCAGGTTTTGCGGCAAATCTTGCGCGGGGAGGAACTCCTGGATGGAGCGCAGGCAGGCTTGCAGGTAATCGCGCGCGTTGAGCGTTAGAATGCAAATGGAGAGGGTCGGCATCATTTCCCCCGCGGATTTGGTATTCATCGGTGCGATGTCAGAAAGGTTCATGATGAAAAAGCGCCCCGTAAGCTGAAAATGGCAGGTGTTTCTGCTCCTGATTATACAATCAATTACTGGTAAGGAAAAATTGGAACGCGGCATTTTTCTGACGGCAGGGATAGCCGCTCTCAAAAGCCAATTTTTCCGAGAGCCGTTCGTCGGTTTGCGTCGTGAGGGCCTATCAGCCTGCCGCAGGTAAAGATGGCGGGTACGATTTTTTGCTTCCCAAGGTCCGGGTGAAAGCGGCAGCGGGGGCTCGCACGTTTGTCATCCTGAGCACAGCGAAGGATCCCTTGTGTAGCAAACAGGCAGACTGCCGCGCCCCCTACCATCTTTTCAAGGTCAGGGTGAAAGGGGCAGCGGGGGCTCGCACGTTTGTCATCCTGAGCACAGCGAAGGATCCCTTGTATAGCAAACAGGCAGACTGCCGCGCCCCCTACTGCCTTTTCAAGGTCAGGGTGAAAGCGGCAGCGGGGGCTCGCAGTGACGGACAAAATGCCCTCTTCCGCCCTGCGGGCACCTTCCCCCGTTGGGGAAGGCAAAAGCATACTGCCCTGCGGGCA
>JBCFBH010000076.1:5016-8324 GCA_038562595.1 Anaerolineaceae bacterium | reverse complement strand
ATATGTTATCCAACGTTAAGATGCTCCTCTCCAGGCTTGTTCAGGCATGCATGCAGCCAACGGACTAACTTCCATTTTATCAAGGCTTAGCGCGTGTGTGTCTGGGGGGGCGTCAGGCCTCAAGGTCCGGCTCAAGCCCGCATTTGGCGTAAATCTCCTGGATAAAAGGGGTTTTTTCCGCGATGTAAGCGTCAATATCCGTGGGGTGCCGGCCGGCTGCTGCGTACTTTAGCTGCGCGTAGCGCTCGCGTTCTTGCGGGTGCGTGCGCAGATAGTCGCGCAAGGCCAAATGCCGGCGCAGTTCAGCAGCATCCCGCGCGCAAACATATAGATGATGCGCCATCAGCTCCGGCTTGTCTTCGTACTTAAAGGCTTCCCGTCCAGGGATGCCCTGGTCGCCTTCGTGGCTGTAGCCCAGGCTTGCCAGCGCGTCCCTGACCCGCGGGAAAACCGACGCGTCCGGGATGATGATGTCGATGTCGATAATGGGTTTGGCGGCCAGCCCGGGCACGGAGCTGCTGCCGACATGCTCAATGCCGCAGATAAGCCTTTGCAGGGCAGGGAGCAGCGCCGCGGAGATTTCTTTGAAGCGCGCCGGCCATTCCGGCTGCCAGTGAACGACCACCACTTGTTTTGTCTGCATGCTCTCTGTAAGCTCCTGATGTTTGAACGGAGAAAATATGACCCGAAAACGCCGAAGGTCACGGCGCGTTCTCAGCACAAGTTTATCACACGCGCGAACTGACCCTTGACAGATACTATACCGAGCGGTATATTCCGCGTTGATAAACAACCGAGCAACCATCCTGGAGACCGGGCTGGCGTTTTTTGCTGCTTTTGGCTACGAAACCAGCGGTACGCTGGAAATCTGTGACGCGGCTGGCGTGAGCAAGCCGACCATGTACCACTACTTCAAGAGTAAGCAGGGTTTGATGGATGCTATCCTTGCCGAAAATTTCGAGCCCTTCCTGGAGCGCTTGAAAGAGACCAGTCGCGCATCGGGAATGAGCTACACCCCACTCAAAATAGAAAAACCGGAAAGGGGAGCAATCCGTGAATGCCAAAAATCGAAGTTTTATTGACCAGGCGGCGACATTCATTAACGTTGCGCTCTGGCTGATCGTTACACCGCTGCTCCTGTCTTACGGGGCCATCTCTTCGATGAGCACTAGGAACAAGGACTCGGTCTGGGCCTCCTGGCTGTTGGTTCCCATCGCACTCATCCTGCTTTTCGTGGTCAGGAGAAAATTGCAGACCGCCTGGGCGCGGAACGCCATCCTGGCCTTCAGCCTGGTCTTCCTAGTGCTGCCCATCGTGACCAATTGGGTCTCGTGGAACTATTTTACCCATTGCGCCGACCGGGTCGGTCCGCAGGCGGAATTACAATACTGCGATTTCACCGGCCACGCCTTCAATGGGCAAGATCTGTCATCGGCAAACCTGACCAATGCCACCTTGAACGAGGCTTCTTTCCGGAATGCCAACCTTAGCGGGGCGACCTTCACGCACGCCGTCCTGGGCGGAACGGACTTTACGGGCGCGATCTTGGAGCGGGCCGTTTTCGATCAGACCGATATCAGTGCCGCCCTTGGCCTGACCCCGGAGATGCTCCATGCACTTTCCAGTTGGCAGGGCGTCAAGACCGGAGAAACGCCCGCAGAGACGCTCCAGATCATGGCTGCCGTTTGCCAGGGGCAGGGGTATGGATCGGCCATGCCCTACGTGCCAGGATCCATTACCGCAGAAACTGCACCCTACACGTTGTTTGCGATTGGCGACACAACGGATTATGAAATCCAAGGATCCGTCAGCGGGAAAAACGAGTTGAGTTCCTGGCAAAAGAGCCTCTCTGTGTTCACCCCACTCACCGCGTGTTTCCGCGAGGACTATATCCAGTATGAAATCTGCTACTACGAAAACGGGACGCATATTACTCGCAAGAGGCAGATTATTGCCGTGGATCTGCGCGCGACCCTAACCGGCGAGATCATCGAATCGACTCACTTCTACGCCAAACAACTGCCACCCCCATGCCCGGATGAGATATCAAGCTCTGGTTTTTATGACCTCACTTCAAGGATTGACTTTAGGGATGTAGACACTTGGTTGAACGATGTCATGTTGAAACCTTGACGTTCAGGTCCGAGGATCTTCAACCATCCATGCAATTCAAATTGGACGCCAACCAGGAATTCCAGCTCCAAGCCATCCAGGCGGTTGCCGGCTTGCTTGAAGGCCAGCCGTGCATCGGGAATGAGCTACACCTGTCGATGGGAGCTAATCTGGCAGCCGTTGCCAATTGACTCGAGCTGTATGAAGCCGATTAACCCGCAACCTGCGCCAGGTACAGATGGCGAACCGCCTGGCTGGCGACGATGCCCTGCAGGTGATCGAGGCCGGGATCGAAACCGCCGAAGGCACGAGGATCATCGCCTCCCCAATTTTTCGCTCGAAATGGAAACCGGCACCGGCAGGACCTATGTCTATGTGCGCACGGCGCTCGAACTCAATCGGTGCTACGGGCTGTGTAAATTCATCATGGTTGTGCCCTCGGTGGCCTCCGGGAAGGGGTGCTCAAGACCCTGCAAGTCACTGAGTCGCACCTGCGCGGCCTTTACGGCAACCTGCCCTGCTGCTACTACGTCTACGACTTGGCCAACCTGTCGGACGGGGTCGAGATCATGGTCATGACCATCGACTCGTTCAACAAGGCCTCCAATGTTATCCGCCAGACCTCCGATCGGCTGCAGGGCGAGATGCCCATCCACCTGGTGCAGGCAGCGCGCCCGATCCTGACCCTCGACGAGCCGCAGAACAAGGAGAGTGAGCTGCGCATCCGAGCGCTGACCGCCCTCCACTCGCTCTTTGCCCTACCGTGCAGTGGGGCAGCTACACCCAAAGGCTGGTCGCGGCGGACCAGCTCGCTTTTTCACGCCATGCGGAAGGAGAGGATATTCTGGCGCTTATGAACAATGCCGATACCGCGGTGGAGCTCAGCGTTCCGATGCCCGGGTTTGAAGGAAAACGCTTCAGCGATTTACTGACGCAAGGCGATGCATTCACCGCGGACGCGCAGGGGAACCTGGTGGTGCTGCTGCACCCCAAAAGCGGCCGGATTTTGCTTCGGGATTAGGAAATTATGCTGTCTTTTCGACAATCCAGAAATGGGAGAGACCCAGACGCTGCAGTGGGGTCTTCTCCAGCCACTGCAGCAAACCCCGCAGCGCGCGCCCCAGCCTGGGATGGCGCTCGATGATGTTGTCGTACGCGCCGAAGATTGTGCGCTTCTCTATAATCCGGACCGGCTG
>JBCFBH010000076.1:0-5006 GCA_038562595.1 Anaerolineaceae bacterium | reverse complement strand
TCTGCCAGGTCCCGGCGGGTATAGATTTCCACGTGCGGGGCAAGTTTATCGCGCCAGCGGCGCGGCAGGTAGTTCACCAGCGGAATGTTGCCGAAATGGTAGCGCCCGCGCCAGTAAACCCCATGGGTTTCGAACGGGTAACCGCGGTTGGGGCAGAACAAAACCACCCGTCCGCCCGGTTTCAGCACGCGCACCATCTCGGCGATAGCAGCCTGGTCATCCTGGACATGTTCCAGCACTTCATGGCTGAAAACAAGGTCAATGCTGCCGCTCTCAAAGGGCAGGCGCTCGCCCGCGCCGCACACCACCAACGGCGTGAACGCGCGGCTTTCTTGCACGCGCGGGAATTCGATATCCAGACCGAGCGTTTGCCCGCAGATCGGAGCCAGGCGGCTCAGGTAGGTGCCCACGCCGCAGCCGTCCACCAGAACACGCCCGCACACACGCTCGCCGGCAGCCTCCAATAGCATGCCCAGCCGGCGCTCCTGCCCGGCGCGCCACACGCGCGAGGGCTCGCCCCTTATCGCGGCTTTGTTCAGGTCCTCAGGAATGATATGTGGCATGGGAGCTATTGTACCAAGAGAGCGCCTTGTCAGACAGGGCGCCGCGAGCTTTATTTCCAGTCGACGCCCATCTTGGCGCGCCCGCGCAGGGTTTTCTCCACAGCAATTCCGGCTGTCGCGCCGTCCGAAGCCGCGATGACCGCCTGCTTAATGTGCTGACAGAGCACATCCCCCACGGCAAACACGCCGGGGATTGAAGTTTGAAATTCGCGGTCCACCATCAGGCAGCCGCTCGGGCTGGTTTCCAACTGGCCCTGCAGAAAGTCCGTGATTGGCACGCCGCCCTGCAGATAGACGAAGACCCCGTTCAGCGGCAAGTCCTGCTCGCTTTCACTGCCGCGCTGCGCGTAGCGTACGCCTTCCACGTGTTCCTGGCCGTAAATCTCGCGCAGGACGGCACCCGTGAGCAGCGCAATTTTTGGATTGGCGCGCATTTCCTGAACCAGTTCAGCCGGGGCAGAAAGCTCGGGCGCGGGGCAGAAGAGATAGACCTTGCTGGCAAAGCGGCTCAGATAGAGCGCTTCTTCAACAGCTTCGTCGCTCTTGCCCGCCACGGCCACCACAGCCTGCTTGAAAAAGGCTGCGTCGCACACGGCGCAGTACGATACACCCCGCCCCAGCAATTCCGCTTCGCCTTGAATCAGGTTGCTTCTGCCCAGGGAACCGGTGGCGATGACGATGGCTCTGGCTGAGTACACCCCAAAGTTCCCGAACACGAGTTTTGGGTCGGAGGAAAGGTCCGTGCCGATGGCTTTATCGTTCACATACTTCACGCCAAAGCTTTCCGCTTGCTGGCGGATAGTGCGCAGCAAGTCGGCTCCGGCGATTTCCCCGGGGATGCCCGGAAAATTGGCGATTTTGCTGGTGGTGCCAAGCGCGCCGGTCGTCAGACCTTTATCCAGGATAAGCGTGCTCAGGTTCGCGCGCGCGGTATAAATCCCGGCAGTGGAACCCGCGGGTCCGCCGCCAATAATCACCACATCGTAAATGCTTTCAGAGTCTTGTTCCGACATATGTCTGCCCTTCATTTCCATTTTGTTCCTGAAGTATATCCACTTCAACTGGCGATTTGGTCAGCCGCCTAAGCTTTGCGCCTTGAACACGGCGCTCTGGGAGTAGAATCCCGCTCAGATTGGTGGATTTTCCAAAGCCTGATAGTTTTTTAGAGACCCGGGATGATAAACCATACTGGAACCTGGCAAGGCGCTGGGTTTGTTAGTGGAGCAGAAAAGCATTGGAACCAAAAAAGTTCTACCAGATGAGCCTGACAGAACGCCGCGAGTGGCTGCGAAGCCAGTCGCAACTTAGCGCGGATGATATGACTGCCTGGTCACCAGAGGGGGGCCTGAGCGCGGAGCGGGCAGACCATATGATTGAAAACGCGGTTGGCGTTTTCGCGCTGCCTTTGGGCATCGCCCAAAACTTTATCATTAATGGGCGCAGGGTGCTGGTGCCGATGGCGGTGGAAGAGCCGTCCATCCTGGCGGGCGTGTCCTTCATGGCAAAGCTGGCGCAGGCTGGCGGTGGATTCCGCGCCTGGGCAAGCGAACCCGAGATGATTGCTCAGATACAGCTCCTGGATATCCAGGAGCAGGAGTCCGCGCAGGAGCGTATCCTGGCGCGCAAAGCCGAACTGCTCGCCTCGCTAAAAGGCCTGCACCCGACCATCGAGAGCCTGGGCGGCGGCGCGCGCGACCTGCAGGTGAGGCACATTACAGATTCGGCAATAGGTCCATTCCTGGTCGTGCATCTGATTTACGACGTGCGCGACGTGATGGGCGCCAACGCGGTAAACAGCGCCGCGGAGGCCCTGGCTGGACCACTGGAGCAGTTGACTGGCGGGCGGGCGCATTTGCGCATTCTTTCCAACCTGGCGGACCGCCGGCTGGCAAAGGCGGAAGTGACGATTCCATCCGAGGCGCTGACGTTCAGTGCCTACCCGGGTGAGCAGGTGCGTGACGGCATCCTGGAAGCCTGGGCTTTTGCCGCGGCAGACCCCTACCGGGCAGCCACGCACAACAAGGGCATCATGAACGGTGTGGACGCGGTCGTCATCGCGACCGGTAACGACTGGCGCGGAGTGGAAGCCGGCGCGCACAGCTTTGCCGCGCGTGGTGGACGCTATACCAGCCTCTCCACCTGGAGCAAGGGTGCCGAGGGAGAACTTTGCGGCGGGCTGGAACTGCCGCTGGCGCTGGGCATTACGGGCGGCTCCACCCAAAGCCACCCGGGCGCCCGCGCGAACCTGCGCCTGATCAACGCGCGCAGCTCGGGCGAATTGGCTGGCATTATCGCGGCGGTTGGATTGGCGCAAAACATGGCGGCTCTCCGGGCGCTGGCGACCGAAGGCATCCAGCGCGGACATATGCGCCTGCATGCCCGGCAGGTGGCTATCTCCGCGGGGGCAAACGCCGACGAGGTCGCGCGTTTGGCAGCCCAACTGGGGCAGGAAGACAATATTAGAATTGAACGTGCCAGGGAAATCCTGGACGAATGGAGAAAGAACAAGCATGACTGAACATATGCATCAACAGGATAAATCGACGCTGCTGCTGAAACCCGACCGGCAGGTCGGCATTATTGGCTACGGCGCGTACGTGCCGCGCTATAGGCTGCCCGGCAAAGAAATCGCGCGCATCTGGGGCGCGGGCGACGAAGGGCTGCCTGTCATCGAAAAGGCAGTAGCCGGGTTGGATGAAGACGTTATCACCATGTCGGTGGAAGCCGCCCGCAACGCGCTCAAACGCGCAGGGATTGACCCGGCGGAACTGCGCGCTGTGTGGGTGGGCTCAGAATCGCATCCCTACGCGGTGAAACCCAGCGGCACTATCGTGGCGGAAGCTATCGGCGCTTCGACCAACATCCAGGCAGGGGACTGGGAGTTTGCCTGTAAAGCCGGTTCCGAGGCTATGGTGGCGGCAATAGCCATGGTTGGCTCGGGAATGGGGAAATACGCGCTGGCAATCGGGATGGACACCGCTCAGGGCAAACCCGGCGACGCGCTGGAATACACTGCCGCTTCGGGCGGGGCAGGCTATATTTTTGGACCGGCGGAAGAGTCGCTGGCTTCTGTGGAAGCGGCTTACTCGTACGTCTCCGATACGCCGGACTTCTGGCGGCGGGCGCACGCGGTTTACCCGGAGCACGGACAGCGCTTTACTGGCGAGCCGGCTTATTTTCAGCATGTGCTCAGCGCTTCGCGCACGATTATGGAGGCTTCTGGTTTGAAAGCGGCGGACTTTGCGCACGCGGTTTTTCATCAGCCAAATACCAAATTCCCGCAGCGCGCTGGCAAAGAGCTGGGCTTCAGCCCGGAACAAATCAAGACCGGGCTGCTTTCCCCGGTGATCGGCAACACCTACGCCGGCGCCTCGTTGATTGGCTTGAGCGCTGTGCTGGATGCCGCCCAACCGGGTGACCTGATTTTGATGACCTCCTACGGCTCGGGCGCGGGCTCGGATTCGTTTATTTTGCGCGTGCGCGAGCCCATCCTGGAGCGGCGCGGCAAAGCGCTCTTCACGCAGGATTACATCGCCCGCCGCACGGAAATTGACTACGCCACCTATGTGCGCTTCCGCGGCGAGATTGTCGTCCGGTAGGTCTGCGATGAAACTGAATAGACAGGATATCGTCATCGCGGGCATCGGGCAGACCGATGTGGGCGAGCTTTGGGACGTTTCCCTGCGGGATTTAGGCGTGCGTGCCATCCAGGCCGCCCGTCAGGATGCCGGAGGGCTGGCTCCTCAGGCGCTGTTCATTGGCAACATGCTGGCGTCCAGTTCTTCGCATCAGGCTAACCTGGGCGCGCTGCTGTGCGAATGGGCTGGTTTGAAGGGCGCCGAAGGCACCACTGTGGAAGCGGCAGACGCCTCGGGCGGGGCGGCGCTGCGCATGGCGTACATGGCGGTTGCCTCCGGTATGGTGGACGTCGCGGCGGCGGTGGGTGTGGAAAAAGCCACGGACGTGCTCGGGAGCGACATCGAATCGCTCAGCACGCGCAACCTGGACGCGGATTTTGAAGCCAACGAGGGGCAAACACCGGTGGGTCAGGCCGCGCTGTTGATGCAGCGCTACCTGCACGAAAACCAGTTCCCGCGCGAGGCTTTGGCGGCTTTTCCGGTCATCGCGCACGCCAATGCGGTCAACAATGCGCATGCCATGTATCCCAAACCCATTAAAGCCGAAAGCTATCTCAAATCCAGACCTGTGAACGGACCCTTCAACCTGTATGACGTTGCTCCTCTGGCAGACGGCGCCGCCGCGGTGGTGCTCACCCGCGCCGGGCTGGCCCCGAAAGGGCTGGCACACCCGCTGGTACGCCTGGCTGGCTCCAGCCTGGTGGTCGACCGGCTGGCGCTGCACGACCGGCAGGACCCGCTGTTTTTTGAAGCGGCAGCAGTCTCCGTCCAGCGTGCCTGCCTGAAGGCAGGCATCAGCCTGGCG